>JAZSJR010000075.1:0-3877 GCA_045534415.1 Clostridia bacterium | reverse complement strand
ATTGCTACCGTGGTGCGTGAGTGCATCCGCGAGGTTGGTTACGACAGAGCAAAATACGGCTTTGACTGTGACACCTGCGGCGTTATCACCGCCATTGACAAGCAGTCTCCGGATATTGCAATGGGCGTCGACAGAGAAGGTGCCGGCGACCAGGGCATTATGTTCGGTTATGCCTGCAACGAAACAGAAGAGCTTATGCCTCTTTCCATCAGCCTGGCACACAAGCTGACCTTAAAGCTGTCTCAGGTGAGAAAATCCGGTGAAATTAATTACATCCGTCCTGATGGTAAATCTCAGGTTACGGTTGTGTATGATGAAAACGACCGTCCCGTTGCGGTAGATACAGTTGTAATCTCCACGCAGCACAGTGACGAGGTAACCCAGGAAGTTTTAAGAAAAGATATTATGGAAAAAGTTATTCTGCCTGTGATTCCTGCAGAGCTTTTGACTACTGACACAAAATACTACATCAACCCCACTGGGCGGTTTGTTGTAGGTGGTCCTCAGGGTGACTCCGGTCACACCGGCCGCAAGCTGATTGTTGATACATATGGCGGTGCCGCTCGTCACGGCGGTGGTGCTTTCTCCGGCAAAGACCCCACAAAGGTAGACCGCAGTGCGGCATATGCTGCCCGCTATGTGGCTAAAAACGTGGTTGCTGCAGGTCTTGCTGAGCGTTGCGAACTGCAGCTTGGCTACGCCATTGGTGTGGCTGACCCTGTTTCTGTTCGTGTTGACACCTTTGGAACAGCTAAAATCCCCGAAGCAAAGATTGAAGCACTGGTTGCAAAACATTTTGACCTGCGTCCCGCTTCTATCATCAGCACACTGGATTTGCGCCGTCCCATTTATAAGCAAACCGCATCTTATGGTCACTTTGGCCGCACCGATTTAGATTTGCCTTGGGAAAAAACCGATAAGGCAGAACTGCTTAAGAAAGAAGCTGCTAACCTGTAACAAATTGACTGACTTTATATAGGGGGTTGCTCACTTTGAAAATTTTAATTGTTGATGATGAAAAACTGTTGGTAAAAGGAATTAAATATAATTTCGAGCAGGAAGGCTACACTGTGCTTGCTGCCTACGATGGTGAGGAAGCCATTAAAATGGCTTACGACAAAAGCATTGACCTGATCATTCTGGACTTAATGCTGCCTAAAATTGATGGTTTATCCGTCTGTCAGAAGGTACGCGAATTTTCCAATGTCCCCATTGTGATGCTCACAGCTAAAACTGAGGATATGGACAAAATTTTAGGCCTTGAATACGGTGCTGATGATTACCTGACCAAGCCCTTTAACATTCTTGAGTTAAAAGCAAGAGTCAAGGCCGTTCTCCGCCGCATGACGCCGGCAGGCAGCCAGACAAAAGAAAGCGTTGTATCAATTGGCAGCGTGAAGCTTGATTATAATCTGCGCCACGTTGTCATAAACGACAAAACCATTGACTTAACGGCCAAAGAATTTGACCTGATGGATTTGTTTGTTTGCAACGCCGGAAAGGTTTATTCCCGCGAAAATCTGTTAGACATTGTTTGGGGTTATGATTATCCCGGTGATGTCCGCACGGTAGATGTACACGTTCGCCGCCTGCGGGAAAAAATTGAACCCAACCCTGCTGAGCCGGTATTCATTCACACAAAATGGGGAGTTGGTTACTATTTTAAAGAAGCTTAAACTGAACCCAAAAAATATTCGTTGGAAAATTGCCTCATCTTATCTCATCATCATTTTGGTGGTGCTTTTGGTGGTTATCTCCTTTTTGATGACAACCCTGCACGCCTCTTTGTTTGACCAAAAGAAAATGGAGGTTTTAACCAGCGCCAATATTATTGCAAGCATTATTTCTGAAGATTTTTCAGAAGAATACATAAGCGAAAAACTACCCTTGTTCCCATTGGAGAAAAACGCCCGTGTCATTGTGGTGAACCCTGCAAGTACGGTGCTATTTGACTCATACAAGGAAAATAATTTAAAAAGCAAAATTTTCTTTAACGCATCCATTACCGATGCACTCCTGTCCATGGCAAAAAACACTTCAAATGCGTATAAAGAAAATGGCGTTTGGCTCATTGATGCTGCCGTTCCGGTGATTAAAAACTCCACCACCATCGGTGCTGTATATCTCATTCAGTCCGGTGACTCCACCGAAGAAATCATTCTGCACATTCGGAATGCTCTATTAATTTTAGGTGGACTCATTATTCTCTTTGTAGGTATCTTCAGCGCCTCAATGGCAAGCATTTTAACCCTGCCCATTGAAAAGTTTACAAGCTTTATCAACAATATGCCAAAAGACAGTTTGCAGCACGTGCAGATTGATTCAAATGACGAAATCGGTCAGCTTGCCCTCGCCTTTAATAACCTGATTGACCGCATGGCAGAGCTTGAAGATAAGCGTCGCACCTTTGTTTCAAACGCATCTCATGAGCTTAAAACGCCTCTGTCTATCATTAAGCTTTTGTCAGACTCCCTGATGCAAACAGAAAATCCTGACCCTGAGTTCATCAATGAGTTTTTAAGTGACATGAGCAAAGAGGTTGACCGTTTAACCCGCATTGTGGAAAAGCTTTTGGACATGACGCAGATGGACTCAAGCCATTTGAATATGCAGTTTATTCATACAGACATCCGCGAAATTGTGCAAGATGTGTATGATAAGCTTTTGCCCCTTGCCCAAAATAAAGGGATTGAACTTTGCTTTAACCAACCCAGTGATGAGGTAATTCTGCCTGTTGAGCGGGATACCATCACTGAGGCGATTTACAACATTGCAGACAACAGCATTAAATACACCGAAAACGGCACTGTTGCCATTAACATCAGCCGTGACCTGGGTAACGTTTACATTGCTGTGACCGATACCGGTATTGGCATCCCAAAAGAAGAAGTGCAAAAGATTTTTGACCGTTTTTACCGTGTGGATAAAGCCAGAGCCCGGGAAACCGGTGGCACCGGTTTGGGTCTTTCCATTGCACTGGATGCCGTTAAGCTTCACAACGGCCACATTGAGGTAAAAAGTGAAGAAGATGCCGGCAGCCGTTTTACAATTACCCTGCCCTATTCGGAGGAATAAAACCCTATGATTTATTTAGACAACAGCGCCACAACCCGTCCCTTTGACGAGGTTATCAGCCATATGGCAGAGATGCAGAAAAACACCTTTGGAAACCCCTCTTCTCTGCACCGTGCCGGCATTTTGGCAGAGCGGACAATGACAGAGGCTCGTGGTCGCGTTCTTGCAATGCTTGGAGCAGATGATGGCAGTTTTACCTTCACTGCCGGTGGTACGGAAGCGAACAATTTAGCCATTTTAGGCACAATGCAAAGCCGTCTTCGCCGCACACCCCAGATTTTAACAACGAAAATTGAGCACCCCTCTGTGATGGAGGCTGTGCAATATTTAAAATCTCAAGGGGCTGATTGTCACTTTATTGAGGTAGACCGTAACGGTCTTGTCAATCAGGACCATTTTTGCAGCCTTTTAACCGAACACACTGCTTTGGTGTCGGTTATGAGTGTGAATAACGAAACAGGTGCCACTCAGGATGTTGCCGGACTTTGCCGACTTGCAAAAGAGAAAAACCCGGATGTGCTGTTCCACACCGATGCAGTGCAGGCATTGGGGAAAATTCCCTTAAACGTCAGAGAAAGCGGCGTTGACCTGTTATCTGTCAGCTCCCATAAAATTAATGGGCCAAAGGGTGCCGGCGGATTATACATTCGCCGTGGCGTTCACGTTAAGCCTGTTTTATACGGCGGTGGCCAAGAAAACGGATTGCGCAGTGGCACACAGAACACCCCTGCCATCAGCGGTTTCGGTCTTGCCTGCCAGATGACAATGGCATCTTTTTCTAAAACCCAAAAAGAAATGTCCC
>JAZSJR010000151.1:0-13461 GCA_045534415.1 Clostridia bacterium | reverse complement strand
ATATCACAGGTTTTTATGTTTGTAAAGTCTTTTTTTTAATAATTTAAAGTTTTTTTGGGTATTAAAAAAGGCTGCCGTACTGCGGCAGCCTTTTCTTTATATAGTCATCAATTGAATTATCGGTTGCTTTAGCGTAAATTGCTTCAATTTCAGCAGGAGGCTTTTTATCAAGTAAAGTTACAACCACTGCTGCAACAGCACCCAGAACGAAACCGGGAACAATTTCATAAATTGCTGATGTGTTCAAAGCAATCACAGCACCGCTATCAAATACCCAAGTTACATTATCCAGTAGTAGCCAAGCGATATCTACAATACCACCAACAACGATGCCGGCAACTGCGCCTTTATATGTAAAGCGCTTCCAGAACAGTGACAGGATGATAACCGGACCAAAGGCCGCACCAAAGAGACCCCAAGCGTTACCAACCATGTCCATAATAACCTGCGCGCCACCGCTTTTTGAGCTGGCAATGAAATATGCAATGACAGACACAATGATAACAACCAAACGGCCTACCCACAGAAGCTCTTTCTGAGAAGCCTGCTTGTGGAGGAAGGGCTTGTAGATATCACTGGTGAAAGAAGAAGATGCCACCAAAAGCTGTGAATCAGCAGTAGACATAGAAGCCGCAATGATTGCCGCCAGCAGAAGACCTGCAATAAATGCCGGGAAGATGTAGCGGGAAAGCTGGATGAAAATGGTTTCCTGCATGCTGTTTTCTAGCATATACTGTGCAAAGGGAACATCTGTACCTGGGAAGTTAATGGCAAGCATTCTGCCTAAATATGCGATAATAACTGCTGCACCTAAGGAAAGAACAACCCAAACGCTGGCAACCACTGTAGATTTTTTCACCATGCTAGGTTTTTCAATAGACATAAAGCGCACCAGAATGTGAGGCATGCCAAAGTAACCAAGACCCCAACCCAAACCGGAAACAATGTCTTGCCAACTAGCATTAAAGAAGTTTGTCACAAAATTATAGCTGTTTCCATTTGCTTCGATGGTCTGGCTAAGCAGAGAAGCATCCGTATCTTTAAATGCAACAATGGCAATGGGAACAGCCAAAAGAGCCACCAGCATCAAAAGACCCTGGAAGAAGTCTGTCCAACAAACAGCTTTGTAACCACCTAAGAAAGTGTAAACCAAAAGTATGGCTACAAAAATAATCATCTCAATCTCATAAGAAAGCTGAGGAATCAGCTGATGGAATACTGTTGCACCGGCAGAGAAAGCAGACGCAACATATAAGGTAAAACTCACTAAAAATACAACTGCACAAACAATTTTTAAAGTGGGGTTTGCAGTAGCAAAACGGTTGGATAAATACTGGGGCATAGTGATTGCATCACCGGAAGCCTTAGAGAACTTACGCAAACGCTTTGCAATCAAAATCCAGTTCAAAATGGTACCAATAGCAAGTCCGATACCAATCCATGCCTGACCAAAACCAAAGGCAAAGATGCTGCCGGGCAGACCCATTAAAAGCCACGCACTCATATCAGAAGCCTGGGCACTCATAGCCGTAACCCATGGACCCATCTGACGGCCGCCTAAAAAATAATCTTTTTCACCGTTGTCGCTGCTCTTACTGCGAACAAAAAATACCACACCAATGGCAAGCATCGCAACAAAGTACAGGACAAATGCAAATAATTCCATAATCTCAAACCTTTCTTTTTTGATATAGCTCTTATTTTACCATAGTTGTCAAAAAAATGCAACAAAATTTCTTTTTTGTCACCTTTTTACCGCAAAACCACATTTTTTTTGCCCAGTATCTCGCCAAGCTCTTTGAGCAAGCCGTCGTCCGGTGTCACCCAAAGTTCTTGGGGCGCCATGGCTGTGGTTTTGGTTTCTTCAATGTGAATGCAAACCGGCACCGCTCCGCTGTGAGCTGCCAGTATTGGCTTCACTCTGTCTAACAGATAATCCTTACCTAAGCAGAATTTTAAATAAAGCTTACGGCTCTCCTGAGTCGTCGGCTCACTCTGTGCCACTAGCTTCTCTGCCGGCCTTTCACTCTGCAGGTAGGCTTCCAAAGTTTCTGCCCTGTTTAAAATCAGCTTCGGCTCCTCTTCTTCATGCATACTGAGGCGACCGCTTACTACAACGATAGCGTCTTCCAGAAGACATGCTTTTGATGCCTCATACACCTTGGGAAAAATCAGGCATTCAATAGAGCCTGTAACATCTTCAATGGTGACAAATGCCATACGCTGACCGTTCTTCGTCAGTTTTTCGCGAACAAAAGAAACCACGCCGCACATTGTCAGGTTCATTCCGTCAGTTGGGACAATCTCGCTCATTTCCGGCTCTAAAATTTCAATGATGGAATAGTCAGACACAGCAGATGCTTCTTCTATATGTTCATCCAAAGGATGACCGGACAGATAAAAACCAACACTCTCTTTTTCCAAAGCCAGAAGCTTTTTGGGCGGAAATTCCGCTCGCTCCGGCATAACTGTTTTGCTTTGGGTGTCTGCATCTTCCAAAACATCTCCAAACAGAGATATCTGCCCTTCAACATTTCTCTTTTTATCTTCAGCCGCAGAGGTCAAAAGACCCTCAAACGCCATTAAGAGCGCTGCACGAGTCTCGCCCATTGCATCAAAAGCGCCGGCTTTAATCAGGTATTCGTGCACACGCTTTGTAACGTTTAAGTAAGCCGTACGCTTCACAAAATCTTCATAGCAGGAGAAAGCACCGTTCTTTGTTCGTTCCTCTACAATGGCATCAATCACGCCTACGCCTACATTTTTCACCACAGCAAGACCAAAGCGAATGTTTCCATCCGATACTGTAAAGCCGCTATGACTTTTATTAATATCTGGCGGCAAAATGTCAATGCCCATCCGCTTGCATTCTACAGAATACCGCGCCACCTTATCTGGTGAGCCAAGGACGGAGGACAAAAGTGCCGCCATATATTCTGCCGGGTAAAAATGCTTTAAATATGCCGTCTGATAGGTCACGTGAGCATAAGCCGCTGCGTGGGATTTGTTAAAAGCATATTCGGCAAAGTCCATCATTTCATCAAAAATGCTGTCTGCTACGCTCTCAGGAACGCCGCGGCGCACAGCACCATCAATGACAACATTTCCGTTTTCATCCGTTTGACCATGAATGAAGTTCTTTCTTTCTTCTGCCATAACGTCGGCTTTTTTCTTACTCATGGCACGGCGCACGAGGTCGGCTCGTCCCAAAGAATAGCCTGCCATTTCACGAACAATCTGCATAACCTGTTCCTGATACACCATACAACCATAGGTTACATCCAGAATTTTCTCCAAAATCGGATGCTTATAGGATACACTTTCAGGATTGTTTTTGTTTTCAATATACCGGGGAATCTGGTCCATAGGACCGGGACGGTAGAGGGAAATACCCGCTATCACATCTTCAAGGCTTTGAGGCTTTAGTTCTTTAATAAACCGCTTCATGCCAGCAGATTCAAGCTGGAAAACGCCCTCGGTTTCACCACGTGAAAGCATTGCATATACGCCGGGTTCATCCATGGGGATGGTTTCCATATCCGGTCTTTTTTTACCAGAAGCTTCAATAATGGATAATGCCTCATCAATGATGGAAAGGTTACGAAGCCCCAAAAAGTCCATTTTCAAAAATCCCAGCTCTTCAATGCTGCCCATGGGGAACTGGGTGGTCACCACATCATCATTTGTCTGAATGGGGATGTGGTCAGTAATCACATCTCGCGAAATAACTACACCGGCAGCGTGGGTACCTGCATTACGCACTAGTCCCTCCAGTGCCATAGCTTCATCTACAAGCTCGTGAACTTGCGGGTCTTCGTCATATTTTTTCTTTAAATCAGGGTTTGTTTCCAAGGCTTTTTGAATGGTAATCTTCAGTTCCTGAGGAATCATTTTAGCAACAGCATCAGTTTCAGCATAGCCAATATCCAAAACTCTGCCAACATCGCGAACCGCCGCTTTTGCCTTCATGGCGTTAAAGGTAATAATCTGCGAAACCCTGTCTCTGCCGTATTTAGACACCACATAGTCAATGACCCGCTGGCGTTTTTCATTACAGATATCCACATCAATATCCGGCATGCTGATACGTTCAGGATTCAAAAATCGTTCAAACAGCAGGTTATAAGGCAGAGGGTCAACATTGGTAATTTCAAGGCAATAGGCAACCAGACTTCCTGCCGCACTGCCACGGCCGGGACCTACGGGAATGCCGTTATCTTTGGCATACTTAATAAAGTCCCACACAATTAAGAAATAGTCTACATAGCCCATACCGGAGATAACGCCCAGCTCATAAGAAAGCCGCTCCTTTGCCTCGGCGTTATCATCACCGTACCGCTTTTTAAGGCCTGCCTCACACAAGGCGGTCAGATACTCTAATGCGTCGCCTCCATCAGGAACTGCATATTTGGGAAGCAAAAGATTGCCAAAGGTGAAATCCACCTGACAACGCTCTGCAATTTTCTGCGTATTTAAAAGAGCGTCGGGGATGTTCCCAAACAGTGCTTCCATCTCTTCTTCGCTTTTTAAATAAAATTCATCGGTTTCAAACCGCATACGGTCGGTTTCTGCCACCTTGCGGTTTGTCTGAATGCACATTAAAACATCCTGATGCTTGGCATCTTCTTTATTTATGTAGTGTACATCGTTGGTCGCAACCAAGGAGAGGCCATATTCTTTTGCAAGAGAAATCAATTTGGCATTAACCTTTTTCTGTTCAGGAATGCCATGGTCCTGCAGTTCCAAATAAAAATGGTCTTTATCAAACAGCTCAAGATAGGCTTCAATCTGCTCCCTTGCACCTTTTTCATCGTTTTCAAGCAACGCATGAGGAATATCCCCGGCAAGACAGGCAGAGAGGGCAATTAATCCCTCGGTATGACCTTTGAGCTGTTCTTTATCCACACGTGGCTTATAATAAAAACCATCTGTAAAACCTGCAGACACAATTTTAACCAGATTTTTATAGCCTGTCATGTTCTCCGCAAGCAGCACAAGATGTCCGGTACGGTTGCCGTTTTCATGGCTGCGGTCGTGCATGCTGACTCCGGCAGTATATACCTCACAGCCAATGACAGGATGAATGCCTGCCGCTTTTGCCTTTTTATAAAAATCCACCACACCATACATAGCACCGTGGTCTGTAATGGCAACGGCAGTCATGCCCTGCTCTTTTGCTTTGGCAAGCAAAGCATCTAGCCGGCAAAGACCGTCTAAAAAACTATATTCAGTATGTACGTGCAAATGTGCAAATCCCATATCGAATACCTCTTTTTAATAAAATTTCGGAATTTCCTTTCCATAAACCGGTTCAAAAAAACCAGCGCTCGAGGGCTCAATGCCCGCTGCATATAAGTGAGAGGTGTCCCCCACCTTTTTGCAACGAAACGCCAGCTTTCCTTCTTCCCGCTCTTCCGTTTCAACCACCGTAACAGAGGTGGGTGCCACAAAAAAGTTCTGCCACAAAACCGGAGCTGAAACTCCTAACAGGTGCGAAAGTACCACAAATTGAACACCCAAATGACAAAAGAACACAAACACCTTTTCGTTGCCTTTTTCCGTGATATAATAATTATCTTTTCTGAAATATCCCTGTTCCTGTAAAAAACCATCAATGCCGGCACAGACAAAATCCCGCCGCATTTCAATCTCCCCTGTTTGCATAACCGGAGCTTTCACCCAGTTCTTTTTATCATACATTTCTTCAAAATTTGTCCAGTATACCGGCATAAAATCCCAGGGAATGCGCTCTTCTCCGGTATCAGGGTCAGAAACTGGCACGTGAAATTCCCGAAGCCATTCTAAGGTTTCAAGCTTATTGGCATCTTTCTGCAAGGCAATTTTTGCCGTATCCTGGGCGCGGCCTAAGGGTGAACAATAAAACCCGTCAGCATTCCAGCGAAGGACTCTTGGTGACAAGGCTTCAGCCTCACGTCTACCCCGTGGTGTCACCGTGTCATCCTTATAATTCGGCTCAGCATGGCGAATAAAAATCAGTTTCATTTTTTCCCCTCCAGTATAATCATATCCTTAAGACGCAGCAGGGTTAAGCGTCTTCTCATATAAGGCGAATATGCCACACAGTTTTTAAACAATGTTTCGTCCTTTTCAATGTCATTAAAGGTCAGTTTGCATCCTGCCTGTTCCATAGCGCTTTTGCAGGCTTCATAGTCCGGCATACTGTGGATGATATCCCGAATCCCCTGCCAGTTTGCCTTTAGCTTGTCTTTATCCACAGAATCTATAATGTTATCCGGCTCATTCAGCTGTCTTACCTCATCTGCCATATTGTTATAAAAGGTATATATATTATCCCAGTCAACAGTTTCTGTGCAGGTATCAATATTCTCGTGTTCGGCAAGTTCATTATAGTAGCGAAGCATTTCCAGAGAGCAAACACCCACATCCTCGCCATGGAAGTTGGGAATAATGCCGTCCCGCAGTTCCACACACTCAATCAAATGAGCAATAATGTGCTCACTGCCGGATGCCGGACGGGAATTTTGGGTATAGCTCATAGCGATACCGGTTTTGAGTAGCGACTCAAAAATTTTACCTGCGGTTTCTTCATCATTTGCCGTAACCCTATCTGCCATAGCCATCAGCTCATCCACGGCAGATTCTGTGAGGGCGGCAACCCTTTCGCAATAATATTCTCCGGTTAAAAGTGTTGAAACCTGCCAGTCAATCAGTCCTACATATTTTGCAATCATATCCCCAAATCCGGCAGACTTAAGTGCTGTGGGAGCAGATGCTAAAATTTTTGTATCACCAATAACCACTTCCGGACTTTTGGCTGCGTGAGTGGTTTTAAAACCGCCGGACACAATGGGTGCGTTATAGGATGCAAAGCCATCCATTGACGGCGCCGTGGCAAACACGCAGAGCTTTTTGTTCTGCCTTGCACAGGCAAGACGGCAAGGGTCGTGAACAGAACCTGTTCCTACAGCCAAAACGGAAATATCTCTTCCTGCAATCAAAGCTTCCAGTTCTTCCACATGTTCCATGGTCGCTACGCGCAAATCGTCATAGATTTTATATTCCACCAAAAATCCCTGCAGGCTGTTTTCAATGCCTTGGGCTGCCTTTAGCGTATTTTTATCTGCCACCAGCAAAAGCGTGGGAGCAAAATGATTCTTTGTTAAAATTTCACCCACGTGATGCACCAGACCGGATGCAATTTGAATGTCATAAATCGTTGTTTCGTGTTTTTTTCCGCAACTGCAAGACTGTCTGAATGCATCAAGCACTGCAAGAACTTCTGACATACATGATTCCTCCGATATTTTGTTTATTTTTTAATACTCTTTAAAAGGCTCTCTACGCCCGATGCTTCCTTTGCAACCACCAACGCCACAAAGGTTTTATCTGCATAAAAAACCGCGTTTTTCAGCTTTGGCACCTCTTGGGGAATATATGTTTCAAAGCTTTTTGTCCGTGACTTTACATATTGTTCAAGAAGCGCTTTTATTTCTTTTGCGCAAGCCTCATCCTTTGCTTCAAACAAAGCGATTTCTTCTGCTGTGGCACCGCCACCCACAACACCCCAGGCGTTTACAACCATCTCTTTATCAATTCCGTGGGTCTTTAACAGAACGCCGGCACTGGCCCTTCCTATGTCGCCCTCAAACTGCACCGCAGATTGTATCTGCTCCAGAATTGCCTGCAGGTCGTAATCGCCCTGCACGAAAACACTTCCCCCATCAGGTGTGAGTGAGGAAGCATCCTCTTCCGTTATAACAGCGTGGGTTTTTAAATAGTCTGCCCATCGTTTGCAGCCCTCCACACCAAGGTGAACGCCGTCTGATGTCAGTTCATCAAGCAGATACCCCTCACTGTCTGTAACCGCTTTATAAACATCAACGTAGCAAATATGCTTTGCTTCAGCCATTTTTCGCAGATTTTCATTCAAGTGATGAATAAATGCGTTGTCTATTTTGCTCTTTTCTTCCTTTTCCCGGGATATGGGAAGCATGGATTGTATGTAAATCACCGCATCAGGATTTTCTAACTTAAGCGAATCAACCACACTGTTATATTTTCGCATAATGTTTTCTTCGTTTGACCATTTTAATGCTTCATTCATGCCAAGCATCACATAAATTTTCTTTGGTTTTGATGCCGAAAGCTTGGCAAGTAGGCTGGTGCCATCTTCTTCAACCAAAAAGACGCCCCCTACTGAGATAGAGGTTCTGCAAAAATATGCCGCTTCCTCTATTCCGGAATAGGATTCAAAACCCAGTGTCAGCGAATCGCCCATAAAGGCTGCATCGGCAAAATAACCGTTTCCAACCGCTATGTTTTCCTTCACAAGGCCAATCTGAGCAAAGCGTGAGGTTTTGCCATATTCCCCAATAGATTGTAAGCTGCTATCCGTCATAAAAGTAGAAGCACCGTATAAAACGAGCACCTGTGTAATATCCCGCTCGGTTACATACTGAATGGGGTCTTCTTTAAAATAGCGCATATCAATTAAGTGAATGCTCTCAAAGTGATTGATTAAAAAGGGTGCTAAACTGTGGGCATAAGAATCTTTAAACAATGCAAGTTTTTTTCCGTTTTGCACACCTCCGGAAATCACAGTTAGGCCGTGGTTTCCATCCAAAAAATATGAATATTGGTCTTTTTTTTCTAAGTGCTCAGAAAAAAACATGCCACTCTCCGGCTTATCTTCACCATAAAAACTAACCGTCGCACGGCTCGATATCTCCGTTTTATATGCCGTAATCTCATCTCCCGGGCAACTGGTTAAGCCTTTTGAATAGGTTGTTCCAAAGAAATTGGTTGAAACCACCTCCGGCATAAATTCGTCTTTTGCTAAAGCAGTAAACCCGCAAGCCTCCTGCAGGGCCTGATACACCAAGTAACTGCCCTCTGCGGTTTGGTGGTGGTCTGAGCGATAATAAATATAATCATTTTTATGCTCTTGTAAAATCTGCCGTGGGTCAACAAGTTTAACGCGGCTCCCCTCTAATGCCGAGTAAAGGGTATTATAAAAGGCAGAAATCTGCGGTTTGTACACCCCTTTTGGCAGCTTATCCTGCAAAATTTCATAAGCTGGGGGGATGATGCAGGCTGATACATCAAACCGCTTAATAGCCGCCATTGTTTTAATGGATTCAATATTTTTATGTATCATTTCATCCGACGCTTCTGCCGGTTTTTCAAGCAGGTATCCATCCTTTGCAAAATACACGCCGTTGTTTTCTTTTTTTCCCAACACCCGCTCAATAACCGCCTTGGCTTTAATAAAAAAGTCCCGGAACATAAGCTGGTCATTACTGTACGCTTCTACCTCATCCATAAACTGTCTGTCAGCAATAGTCTTTAAGGAAAGCTTGGGCAGACCCTGCAAGTAGCGGTTTTCCATTTCAGAATATGACCCATTTTCGCTCAAAATGTTCAGAAGAACAAACACCGCAAAAAGGCTGCAAACAATACAGTTAAAAATAAAACTTTTCTTTTTCAATGCCTGTTCCCCTCCCTTAAAATCTAAAATATAAAAACGGATTGTAGGATGCATCTGCAAGATACACCACACAAAGGAAAAAGATAACAAGGCAAGGCACCAAAAGATATAAAGGATTTTTTTCGGCACAAGACTTTATCGTATTCTTGATAAAAGGAAGCATCGCAACAATACCCACCAACAGCATAAAGCCGTTTGTTGTTAGTGCATAGCCGGCGACCGCATCAAAAACACCAACTGCACCAACGCCGAACATGGTTCCTAAATATCTGACAGCCTCACCCAAAGTGTCACAGGCAAAAAATACCCAGCCGATTAGAACCAGCAAAAGGGTATATGCGGTTTGTAACAACACTGGCAGCTTTTTTATGTATTTGTCTAAAACATCTTTTTCCAAAATCAAAAGCACCGCGTAATAAAGACCCCAAAGCAAAAAGCTGAAGCTTGCACCGTGCCAAAACCCCGTCAGCACCCAAACAATTAAAAGGTTTAACCGTTTTCTCATAGGCGAAACCCGGTTGCCGCCTAAAGGAATGTATACATATTCTTTGAACCAGGTGCTCAGGCTGATGTGCCATCTGCGCCAAAAGTCTGTAATTGACCTTGCGGTGTAAGGATAATTAAAGTTCTTTTCAAATTCAAAGCCAAACATTCTGCCAAGGCCGATAGCCATATCAGAATACCCCGAAAAATCAAAGTAAATTTGCAGAGAAAAGGCAACGATGCCCAGCCAGGCACTCGCCACAGAAAGGCTGCCTGCGGCGTGCATAGAATCCCAAAGCATACCGATGTTGTTGGCGATTAAAACTTTTTTGCCCAAACCCACAATAAAACATACAATACCACTATAAAGACCCTCTGCCGTCACTTTTCTATGGGATAGCTGCTCATCAATGGTCCGGTACCGCACAATGGGACCTGCAATCAGTTGGGGAAACAAAGCAATATATGCCCCAAAAGAGATAATATTCTTCTGTGGCGATACATCCCCTCTGTAAACATCAATCACATAAGACATTGCCTGAAAGGTGTAAAACGAGATTCCCACAGGCAAAGCCAGATTGAGAAATGGAATTTCTGTTGAAAAGACCCCATTCGCCGTGCCGATGAAAAAGTCAGTATATTTAAAGAAAAACAGTCCGGCAAGATTGCCGATAACAGACAAAACTAAAACCCATTTTCGTTTGACAACCAACAAACCGCAAGCATAGTTAAATAAAATGGATAGCACCATAAGCCCGATGTAAACAGGCTCACCCCAGGCATAAAATATTAAGCTGAAAATTAATAACACAGCGTTTCTGCACTTTGCCGGCATCAGGTAATAAACGCACAAAACTGCGGGCAGGAAAAAGAGCAGAAAAAACAAGCTTGAAAAAATCAATTTACAACGCCCCCCGCGTTTATGCAAATTCATTCCTCAAAATCAGAATTTTCTTTACATTTTTATTTTTAATTTTGAAAAAAAACAGATTGTTTTCTTTGCATAGGATATGTCAAAAGTACCGCACCGTCTAAATCTGCCCGGTGCAAATCCACGGCACAAATGCCGCTGTTTTCATAGGTGGAATAATAATATACCCCCATATCGGTGTTACAGCAGGATGTGTAGCGAGTCATTTCAAATCCATCTCCCACCTGAGCGCACCCATCCAGTTGAAACACGCTGCCCAAAATACGAAAAAAGGCATTCACCCGCTCTTGTTCCGTTTCTCCAAACACCGTGTTGAGTGCCAAAAAGCTAGCTTTAACAAAGCGTGAGGCAGAAGAAAAATCCCCCGGCAGTCCCAATCCGCCCATGCCGCGGCTATAGGGTTCTAAATGCAATTTATCTGAAAAACGATTAACCGCTTCCTTTGCCGTGACCGACATAAAGCTTACAAGATGGGACATTTGCATATTAAAAGGTGGATTATTCGTCAGCACCCCTGTGGGATTCTCAAGCACAGAAAGACCATCTTTAGTTTGTTCAACAACGATAGATTTTTGTCTGTCTGCAATCAGCCAGTGAAGTGGTGTCGGCGGCATGTCCGCCCGAAAGGCATCATCAGTAATACAAAGCTTTTGTAGCATTCCCTCTGCCTCTGCCACCGTGGCACACTGAGATAAAAGCCAAGGCACAAGTTCAAAAGAAGCCACATTGTCTTTCCCATCAACGGGACGGCTGTAGCAAGCATTCCCAGGAAAATTGAGTCCGGCTATGCTAAGACCTTTTTCATTGGTGGCATCAAAATACAAGGGATATCCATCTAGCGGCAGCGCCGTGCCGATAATGGCATAGTGCTCACTCATAAAATGCCCATTTTTAAATGAAAAGGGAAAGCGTCGGGGTGTAATCACCACCTGCTCCCCGAAATCGTGTTCAAAGTCTAAATTTCTGCCAAAATAATGCTGACCTAAAACAACCGAAACCGCAGTACACACGATACACACATCCTTTTTGCTTATTGTGTGTATCTGACAAAAAAACATACCTATAAAAATTATACCATATTGCAGCTCATATTTCAATACAGAGAATTTCTCTACTCATAGAATATTTCCCTAAATTTACTGCGCCTTTGCATTTGACACCACGTTACATTTGTGCTAAAATAAAGATACTTTCAAATAATAGCGGGGGATGTGTATGCAGATTAAAGAATCCGCAGAAAATTATTTAGAAACCATTTTAATGTTGCAAAATAAAAAAGGCAATGTCCGCAGTATTGATATTGCCAATGAGCTTTCTTTTACAAAGCCCAGCGTTTCTGTTGCCATGAAAGGCTTCCGTGAGGAGGGGTATATCACCGTTGATGATAACGGTTTTATCAGCCTGACGGATAAGGGCAGGCAGATTGCTGACCGGGTCTATGAGCGTCATCGCGTGATTGCTGAGGCACTGATGGCTTTAGGGGTGGATGAAGACATTGCCCTTGAAGATAGTTGTAAAATTGAGCACGATATCAGTAATCAGACATTTGAAAAGCTGAAAGAATTTTTGATAAAAAAAGGAATTTTATTATAATAAGAAAAGAGGTCTTTCCCCATGGCAAAATCCTGTAGTAATTCATCCTGCTCAAAGGAGTCTTGTGAGGGCTGCCAGCACGCCGCTCACGATTTTCGTGAACAGCCACACGATATGAGCCAGATTAAAAAGGTCATCGGCGTTGTTTCCGGCAAAGGTGGCGTTGGCAAAAGCTTAGTCACTTCTCTTTTGGCAGTTACCATGAACCGGTTAGGTTATCGCACCGCCATTATGGATGCAGATATCACCGGTCCTTCTATTCCCAAAGCTTTTGGCATTAACGAAAAGGCAACTGCCAGTGAGCTTGGGCTTTATCCCGTATCAAGCAAAAACGGCGTTGAGGTTATGTCACTCAATCTGTTGCTTGAAAATGAAACTGACCCGGTTGTTTGGCGTGGTCCCGTCATTGGCGGAACAGTTAAACAGTTCTGGACGGATGTTATTTGGGGCGATGTTGACTTTATGTTTATTGATATGCCCCCTGGCACCGGTGATGTGCCTCTGACTGTGTTCCAGTCCATTGCCGTTGACGGCATTGTGGTTGTTACCTCTCCTCAGGAGCTGGTTTCCATGATTGTGGAAAAGGCTGTAAAAATGGCAAAAATGATGAATATTCCCATTTTGGGTTTGGTTGAAAATATGTCATATTTCACCTGTCCCGACAACGGCAAAAATTATAAAATCTTTGGCGATAGCCACATTGATGAAATTGCCAAGGGACATAACCTGCCGGTATTGGCACAGCTCCCCATTGACCCCTCAATTGCTGCTGCTTGTGATGCCGGTGCTATTGAAAGCCTTGAGGCTGATTGGTTTAAGGGTGCTGCGGAGCTGCTTAAGGGTATGCTTAAGTAAATAATAAAATACGCAAAGGTCGATGCAAAATTGCATCGACCTTTTTTAGAAAGGAAAACGCCATGAACCTACCAAAGCGAAAACCTACTCGGTTGAAAGGGTATGATTATAGTACCCCAGGGGCATATTT
>JAZSJR010000062.1:0-11859 GCA_045534415.1 Clostridia bacterium | reverse complement strand
CCTGTTTTCTGAGGCGGTTGCTGTTAATGTTTTAGCAGGTGCTACAGGCTCTGCTTCCGGCGGTATGTCCATTGCTTTGGAGGCGCTGTCCGCTCAGTATTTAGAAAAGGCTGCGACAATCGGTTTAAACCCTGAATATTTGCATCGTGTTGCATCTCTTGCTTCCGGCGGACTAGATACCCTGCCGCATAACGGTGCGGTTTTGACGCTTTTGGCGGTATCAAACTGTAAGCATAAGGAATCCTACCTTGATATCTGCGTGACTTCCTGCATTATTCCGGTTGTTGTTTCTCTACTGCTTTCTTTGGTTTGGGGTTTGTTTGTATAAAACTACATACAGAAAAAAGAAACGGAGTGGCATAACGGCTTGCTATGAAAAGGACAATTGACTTACAAGGCAGAGCTTTGTCTTACGAACTGCAATTTAAAAAGGTTAAAAATATTAATTTACGCATTAAACCGGGTGGTGCAGTTTGTGTTTCAGCGCCTATTGGTGTTCCGCTTTTGGTGATTGAAAATTTTTTGACATCTCGAATGGATTTTATCCAAAAGGCACTGGCAAAAACAGAAAAGAGGCAGAAAACCCCTTTAGTTCCTTATTGTACGGAACAGGAAATTCAGAATGTGATTCTTGGGTTATGTGAAAAAGTGTATCCCATCTTTGCTAAAAGAGGGATAACGTATCCGAAAATTAAGTTTCGCAAAATGGTTTCCCGTTGGGGCAGTTGCCATAGTACAAAGGGGATTGTAACGTTTAATACCCAGCTTATGTATGCGCCACCGGAATGTGTGGAATATGTGGTGCTGCATGAATTTACTCATTTTCTGCAGGCAAATCATTCAGCGTTGTTTTATGCAGAACTCTCCAAGGTTTGCCCGGACTTTAAAGAGAGAAGACGAAAGTTGAAAGAAATACAGCTTCGATAGTGGATTGAAAGGAACAAATATGATTCGTGAACTGATGCATGACCCTTTGTTTTTAGGTATACCCTCTGAAAAAGCAACACCTCTGGATATTCAGCTTGCTCAGGATTTGCTTGAAACCCTAATGGTGCACAAGGAAAGCTGTGTGGGGATGGCTGCCAATATGATTGGCAGCTCTAAAAGAATTATCTGCTTTGATTCAGGTGGGATGTATATGACAATGTTTAACCCCAAAATTGTGAAACACTCTGACCCCTACGAGGCAGAGGAGGGGTGTCTGTCACTGTTAGGCGGACCAAGAAAGACAAAGCGGTATAAAAAAATTAAGGTGCAGTATCAGACTGCAGAGTTTAAAACCCGTACAAAAACCTTTGAGGGTTTTGTGGCACAAATTATCCAGCACGAAATTGACCATTGTAATGGTGTTTTAATTTAGGTACAAACAGGGTGCAACCAAAAGGTTGCACCCTGTTTGTGTTTAAACCATCATGGTTGTTAGATTTTTTTTTCACTTCTCTTTGCTTCATACATTTTTTTGTCAGCGTTATTTAAAAGGTCGTCAATGGATGTAATGCCATCATATAGTGAAACGCCGATGCTCATTTTAATATCAAAATCATCACGGAAATCAATCTTATCAAGCTCAGCTTTTAGTGCGTTTGTAATCTCAGTGGCAAGTCCTTCTTCTGATTTATCTGTAATAATAATAAATTCATCTCCGCCAATTCTAAAAACGGCTGAATCAAACTTTTTCCCGATTTTTGCAAGCACACCGGCAATTAAAACCAAGGCTCTGTCGCCCTCAGCGTGCCCCCAGGTATCATTTATGTGTTTAAAATTATCAAGGTCACAAGATATGATATAAAAAGAATCGCTGTGTTCCCGCTCGTATTGCCGGAGCTGCTCCTTTAATTCTACATCCATACCATAACGGTTATAGAGCTTTGTAAGCTTATCTACCCTTATTTTGTTGTGCTGTTCTAATGCAAACAGGGCTACTATAACAAAAGTCATTAAAAATGCTGTTGCGTTTATTCCGTTTTTTAATGAATAAAACGATAGAACACCGCATAAGGCACATACCAATATACACAGAGCTTTTTTAAAAAACGTTAATTTATTTTCTGTCATATTTAATGCACATTGACCACCAAAATATATAGCTAAAAAGCTGCTGACACCGCAAACTGCAAAACATACAGTTTGCCAGATTTCATTTTGTGCAATGCCGCCAAATATTGAAAATAAAATCTCTATCAGTGTAAAACCATATAAAAGCTTACCTGTCTTGCGTTGATATTGCAAAGTCCTTGCTTGAAAAACGTATAAGAAAACCAATATTAACAAACAAAAAAGTTTTGGCTCTGTTTCAACATAAAAATGGTTCATAGTGCGCCTCTCTTCTTTTTATGAGTAAATTCTGTGTAAGGTCGATTAGGAAACAATCCACTGAATAATCTGTATGATAAGTGCCACAACGGCAACAACGGCACCGTATCTGCCAAGATTGTAGTTTTGTATTACGCCTGCTTCTTCGTACATAACTCTGATTTCTTCACTCAGGTGAGAAAGTGCCTTTGCTATACCTGTTTTTTCCTGAAGCATATCGTATATCTCTATGCCTTGCTCCTGACTGGTTATTTCGCAATTCATAAACTGATTTAAAAAGGCAATATATTTTTCCTGAAGAATAATCAGTTCCCTTATCTTTCTTGCTCTTAAGTTTCGTCCCTTTTTTTCAAATCCGCTGGAAAGCTCAGATGCTATATAATCAAACCGTAAAATGGAAGCACGTTGGCTGATGCAAAGTGCCAACATTTCTGTATAGAGGCATAAGAATGGAATCTCAACAAGGTAATCAGCCTCAACAGAAGTAATCCCCATAAAAGAATTATGAGTAATACCCCAAAGCGTTATATCCTCGCCCTTTTTTCCAAGCCAACGTTTATAGATGGCACTATTTAGCTGATTAATTCTTTCTTCTAAACAGCTGCATCCACAAAAAGACGGCTTATTGACAAAAATAAATTCATATAAGTCTGCAGAAATCTTTTCATCACTAGGATAATCTATAATTTTTTGAGAATATTCTTTATCGTTCACAAGGCAAGCAATAAACATTCTGTCATCTATGGCAGGGAAAATATTCTCCCGCACACCGCAGGGGAGAAGTTCCGTTATAAATTCGGGAATATAGTTTATATTTTTTGTTCCCTCGGCATTGACACTAAATTTGCTCTCAAGGTCTACCATACTTTGTCTGTCTTCGTATTTTATCCCTATTTTATCTGCACACATAACAGAACTTGCGCCTAAAAACGGAGCATACAGTCTTCGGCCGTATTCGTTTATGCATTTGACATCATCTATGGTTGCGTAGGAAGTGTTTTTGCACTCAAAAATAAAAATGGCAATCCCTGTGTTATAAATCTTAAGTTTGATTCCGTTTAACAAAAGTTCATATGTTTTTCCCTTGGTTTTGATTATGTACTTAGCTTTGTTATGCACATGTTCAGGGTCAAAGGATAAATTGGTAACAAAATTCCCGCCCATTCCGCCTATGATTTCCCGGGCAGAACGGCTGAAATAATGGTACTTTCTGTATTTCTTTTCAATGTCAGCATCAAATGCACCGGCGTTTTCTTCAATGTTATCATTTGTGCATTGCCAAAGTGTTTGAGAAAAGCTTTCTACATATTCCTCATATTCAATGCTTTTCATATTCCACACAAAGGGGAAATAAAAGGTATGATAGCTATATATCTTATTCATTTTAGTCTCCTCATCAGATTACAGGAATAATCGGTGCTACCGTAAACCACGCAAGAACAAACATAACAATTGTCATAATAACAGGCGGTATTATAAAGTTAAAATAGACGCCCGGCTTTGTTTTCTGAAATTTTTTAGAAAACAGGTGAAGGGGTAGGGTATATATAATAGCTGCAACAAAAACCACGGCATAAGAGAGCAGGCTCATGCCAATCAGTGTTTGCATCACGTTGTCAACCTTAGGAATAATAAACCAATACAGAAGTTTCACAACAACACTTATTTTTGCACAGTTGTAAAAACCTTTTCTCGCATTTAAAAGCTCCTGCATGGTTGATTTTTCCAACTTGACACGGTGCATTGCCTTAACTGAATTGACCATAAGGTATAAGCTCACACCAAAATCTATAATAATAAAAATCATTCGAAATATAAACGACATTTTTCAAACCCTCTTTCTAAATTTTCTACCACAACATCTATGACGATTTTGGACTTATCCAAAAGATGATTCTTTTTCATTTCCAAATGCTCTTTAACAATTTTGTTTGTGGGCGTATCAGCCTTGAAAAATCCACTTTCATCTATGGCATAATCCAGTTTCAGCCTTATGTTTTCGTTCAATGCTGCTCTTCTTTCTACACAGTAAGCGCTTCTTTGTTCCCGCGCCATTCTTGACTGTGCTATTTTCATTCCCGTAACCTGAGTGATAATGTTAATGATAATGAACGAGAAGAAAACGATGGGAATAACAAGAAATTTTAAGTCTTCTTTCTTTGTTCCGCTGAGAATTTCTACAATGCTCTTTTTTGCAGTGAGAAGTAATGATTTCACAAATTTTACCGGTGCTGAATTTTTTAATAAAACGGCGCACTCTTTGAATTGAATCATCAGTTCGTCCCAGTACACCTTGTTTCTTTCCCGTTGCGGCATTTCTTTGCGGCAATCTTTACAAAAAAGACTATATAATTCGTTCTGCGTACCGCAGGTACACTTCCAAACCATTTTTCCGCCTCCTAGATTTTTTCACAATATTCCACTATGCCACGGCAACCCGGCCGCACAATGGGAATGTGATTTTTGTGGTCATCGGTAATGCTGTATCTTTCTATATTACCGGTTTCTGCATTTTCTTTTTCAAAGTCTGCTTCGTAGTCTTTTATGCTTACTTCATCCAACTGACGGTTTGATTCGTAAATGTCAAGCAGCATGTCTATTCTTGTGTCACTGCAAACAGGTACATCCCTGCGAAAGCTTATTCCGTATTTATCCATCACTTCTTTGTTGGACATTGAGATTGCAACAGGTATCCATCTTACGTACCTTGATGCCTGAGAGGGGAGAATCAAAAAGGGATGGGGGAGAAAAGAATACTTCACCAAAAAGCACTCAACGTTTATGTTGCCTTCAATTTCTATTGAATTAATCATTTCAATGTTTCTGTCAAATATCCCTGATTCATATGCCTGATATTCGTTTAAAATATCGGCAAAGTCTTGCTTAAGATTCACAATAACACTGTCAGACGGCGGATATTTAATTATGTTTGCAGGCTGACCCTTATCATAGTATGGGTTGTCCCCCGGCATGGTTTGTGAAAGCTCCGGGATAAGCACGCACCCAGTAAGGCCCTCAATCTGAATTTGTCTTGTTGTTTCATATCTTTGAATGTTTATATCGCACTCAAGAGAATTGCGGCCATCCTCTGTGAGGACGCCGTCTTTAATATGCCCATAGCTGTTTTCAAGCACATCTAAGATGTTTTGTACCATTTCTAAATTCAGTCCGGTAAAATCTGAAAGGAGATCCGGCTGGGTGATTCCGTTATGATAGAGCTTTAAAATGAGCTTTTCTATGGTTGAGTACTCACCGCGCACTCGTTCTTCAATGTTCATTTCAGCAATGCAAATGGGGCATAGAAAACCAAGAAAATATTCAATTTTTCCAAATGCTTTAAAATCTTTATTGACCGAATCCCATTTTTGTAACACCTTGTCGGGTTTTTCAATGTATTTGAAAAAAAAGCCTTTTTTTTCGTTTTTGTGATTCTCTGCCATTTTATAACTCCTTTGACATCATATACTGGCCACTTCCGCCTTTAACGGCATCTAAAATGTCCTGCATGAAATGAGCAAACTCCATTTTTTCTTTTTCTTTCTTCTGCTTTTCATCTTCCTGGGTTTCAACATTTGCAAAACCGGTCATTTCCTGCTGTTCCTCGGGGGCAAAGTCATCTTCCGACATGCTTGAGCAAGTGGTGAGGAAGCTAAAGTCACCAATCAAAACAAGTTGTTTTTTACATCTTGACATTGCAACGTTGATTCTTCTGAGCTCAGACAAAAAGCCTATGGATTTATAATCATTACTTCTTGTACAGCTATATATAATCATATCACGTTCCTGACCCTGGAAGCTGTCAAGTGTAGCAATCATAGATTCAACCTGGGTTTTTGAAAGCAGATTAAATTTCTTGTGTACGTTTTCACGCATCATTTCTGCCTGTCTCTTATATGGGGTTATAATGCCTATCTCGTCAAGCCCCACCATGGGAGTTCCTTCACCCACATTCATTTTCTCAAGGAGCTTTGTAACCACATCAATTTCGCACTGGTTGTAGCATTTTCCATCAACCATTCTTTCGTGGCGGTAGGAAGGAGCGTTATCCGATGTATCAATCAGCACAAAGGGACGCGAGAAGATTTCGGGGAGGAGGGAAGGCATGTCCACCTTTTTTTCAAAGGACAGATATTTTCCGTCGTAGAATTTTACCGACAGAATATCTGCAATTTCTTTAGGCATTCTAAACTGCGTATCAAGCATGAACTTGTTTTCTTTCGGGAAACGGTTTTCCTCAAATATGTATTCAAAGAAGCTCTTTTTAAGCAGTTCGGTTTTTACATGAGAGTTGTTGCAGCGCTCCAGCATCTCTTCACTGACACTGGGCGGAATTTGCTTGTGGTCGCCAAGCATAAGAGTTTTTTCAGCTCTTGACATGGGAACAATCACATCGTGTACCTGAATCTGACCTGCCTCGTCGATGATGGCAACATCAAAATCCACATTTCTGAAGACTTTGTTTGAATTGATTCCGATACAAGTGGCACCAACGATTGACGCTTTGCCGATAAGAATTTCTGAAAGGACACCGTTACTTTTATCCTGCACGGTTTCCTGCCATTCGCCAATTATGTTTTTAATGTTTTCAAGCTTTCTTCCAATGTCTGCAACCTTTTCTGAAAGCTGGTTCAGTTCTTCCTCGTTCTCATTTAAGGTATAATTAATCTCGCCCATGGGCAGGGTAAAGCTTGTCTCTATTTTTAATTCTTCTGTAAAGGTTTTCTCACGTACCTGCAAAAACTCGTCTTTGAGATTTTTAAATTCTGGGTTTTCGTATTCTTTCTTAAATGCAAGGGCTTTTTCGTTATATGCATTAACGTTTGCTTCGTATGCCGCAACATCCTGCACCTTTACAAGAAGCGCTTCGTATTGCTTTTTTACCCTTTTGGTAAAGAAACCTGTTAAAAATTTAATTAGGAAGCCTTTGTTTTCTGCCTCTTCAAGATAGATTCTCTTGCGGTTAATTTCAACAAAATTCTTTTCGCGTTCAGCTTTTTGAACATCTATCTCTTTTTTTAGCTGAGTCAGCACCATTCCTTTTTCACGCAAGGATGCATATTGGGCTGAAAGCTTCCTTTTTACGTAGAAGAAATCATTGCTATGTTCTTTAATTTTTTGAAGCTCTGCTTTAACTTTGTTTATCTTTTCAATATCCTCTTGGGTCAGCAAGCTGCTTTTATGAGTGTTGTTTGTTATGATTGATAAAATTTGGGCATGCTGATTTTCAGGCAAATATTCGCGTACATTTGCCTGCACCTTGTCAACATTTCCAATTCGTATCATGCCGAGGTTCTTATATTCCTCCTGCTCGCGGAACTGAGAAATTCTTTCGAATACGTTATCAACCGCTTTGTTGTTTTTGGAAGAAATAAGAATTTTTTTCTTTTGTTTTATAAAGTGCAGAACCCATTCTACAATAACCGTTGTTTTACCTGTTCCGGGAGGACCGAGAACGAGGGCGATATCCTTTGTTTGCATTCCCGCCTGAATGGCTGCCCTTTGGCTGGGGTTGCTTTTTGCATCCCGTTCTTCCATGCTTTTAAACACAGGAGTAGGGTCAATGCTTTTGTCAAATCCATCAGTTTCAAAGGTTTCAAAGGTTTTATACATGTATTCTGACTTAACCTGTTTTCTTTTAAACTGATTCACAACCTCTTCGCGGACTCTTTTTTGAGTTGCGTTTGCAGCTTTTTTTATTTCGCCGCCGCTTTCGGGAAGATCGTGTTCGTTAAACTGCCCCTTAAAGGTGATGGTTACCTTTTTCAGGTCATCTTCGTATTCATCTATTAAAATGATGTTTCCGTACTCAAAGCCTTCTTTTCCATCATCCCTCTCTGTTTGTACAAATATTTCACAACCGGCACGGTATTCTTCCGCTGCAAAAGGGAGACAGATAAATTCGTAAATATATTTTTGGTTTTGGTCTTTTTGCAATTTAAGGCTTTTTCTGCTTACGTAAACGATGCCTGGTTCGTTCTGTGCTTTTTCTTTCTCAATATCATATTCAATGTTTGAATAATCCTTAACGGTGTTTAAAATTCTTTGTACAAAAAAACCTGTTCCGTCAATTTTAAAGGAATCGTCCTCAAGGATATATTCTTTCAGCTCTTTAAATCCGTTTACGCTCATGCGTTCGGGACTGTAAAGATTCTTTTTGAACTTATCCCCGCATCCAGATTGCACCCATAATTCATTTTTGGTGCCCTCTCTCACAAAACAGGCACAGCCGGAGTCTTTCAGCTTAATTGCTTTTCTGTCACTTTTAATAAATCTGCTTTTTTCTATTGGAAGAGCATTTTTTTTGATTGTGGAAATAACAATGTTGTTATGGTCGGTACTTAATCTGCAGAAATAAAGGTAATCTTTTCGCATGATTTTGAAAATAATATTACCCCTATCATCTCTTTTAATATCACCCAGTTCAATCATGTCGCTTTCGCATAATATGGTTGCAGCAGTGCTAAAAGAACACTCCATTTCATCCACTTTGTTATCGTATGCAAAAAAGATTAGTGGCTCCTCGGGGATATACCACAGAGTGTCTGTCAGATTAAGTTCTTGAGGACTGTCATATATGTTATGATACTCCATGTTCTCCATCGAAAACCGTCTCCTTAGCATTAAGATTGGTTAAAGCTTCATAAAACTCCTTATCTTCTGAAAGGAATTGTGCATCTGTTTCATCAAAAGGAACCAGTGGCTCTTTTTGCATTATATCAGTTTCCTGAGGTCGCATACTAATTTTCCTCCGTCTTCATAACGTTTTTCGGGATTATAGCTAAGACATTTTTTTAAAACGTCATTCAGTTTTTCGGGCACAAATGGATTGTTTATTTTTTTAATCTCATTCCAGGATTCTGTGTCGGGGGAGAGCACAAGGTCTTTCACAAATTCCAAACGTTCTCCTGTTAATGCCTCATACATGATAAGCCCAAAGCTGAACAAATCAATTCTATCGTTTCTGTAGACACCTCTGAAATTTTTGCTCTGTTCAGGTGCTCTGTAAAAAGGTGTGCCTGTTCCACGCAAGGTGCCCATGCCCGTAAGACCGAAATCAATAACGCTAAGGTGCATTTCATTATCCGATAAAATAATGTTTTCAGGCTTTAAATCCTTATGCTGGATGTTATCGCAGCGGTGGATTTCGCTAAGAACATACGCAAGCTTTTTAAGACGCATTAAGTTCTTTTTGGTTGTTTTCTCCGTAAGAACAGTTGCTTTTTCGCGGTTGAAAATATCTCTGAGGGTTTCGCCCTCAACATACTGCATAATCATATAAATCGTGTTTCCTGCAATATGATAATCATATAAAACAGGGATGCTCCGGCTGTATTTTTCAAGCTTTATGAGCATATTGATTTCTTTTTTCAGCTCGTCAGCACTTTTTTTATCGGGTGCAACAATTTCTTTAATGCCCACAATTCGTTTTGTGCGGTTATCAATTGCCTTATAAAAGCTTGAATGATTTTCTGAAGAGGCGTATATAGTTTTTTTGACAAGATATAAACAATCGTTGTTATAACGAAGCATATTATTCTTCAAAGCGTGCTGCCTCCCTTTTGAGTACTTTTCTAAGGTCGTTAATTTTCGGACGGCTTCCATAAGGCAAAGTTATAATTCTCTCTAAAACATCTCTTAACTCAAAGGATATGTTTCGCTCAACGTAATCAAGACATTTTTCCTCACTGTCAGCATCCGTTGCCGGCTTGCCGAAAATAATATAAAAAACAAGCATTGCACAGGAATACACGTCCACCTGTTCCCAGTCAATGTTTTCATGTCCACGTATGGTCTGGTCACGAAATTCCGGCGGCTTGTAATAATCATTCTGATTTTCTGTGAAGCATCTTGTAACCATAGCGGTTAAATTATTATCTGTTTTATGCTCTCTGTTTATTTTGGCGTATTCAAAAAAGCCAACTTTGGCATGAACATTTTTTCTGCCTACGGTGAGGAATACCGTTTTCGGACTAAGCTGGCGGTGGTTAATGGAAACACCATCCTCAAAATCAATTAAGGAATAAAGGGTTTCCGTTATTTCGTATATAGCATTCAATCTTTGCCATATTGGGAGATTTAATTTTTCGAGCTTTTCCTTTTCGCTCATCAAAAATGTGTTTTTCCCCAAAATGTAACATAGATATCTGTTTCTGCAATCGGGCGTGGATTCAATTTCTTCTGTTCTTATGGGTTCATAGCTAACATCTGCATAGTTTTTTCTGACTTCGTTTGAAGCTAAAATTTCCCGTTCGTGGCGCATATCCTCTTTTTCCTCAAGGCGGAATCTGCGTATGATAACCGTTTCTGTGTCGCCCTCTTTGTTTACTTTTTTACATAAGTAGGAGGGAATGATGTCCCAACTAAATTCTTCAAACAAAGGCTTAACAACCTCATAGTTTCCTATGGGCAAAAGCTCATATATACGGTATTTGCCCTCTAAGGGAGACAGCTTTCCTATGTCTTTTTTCAATATGTATCCTGCGATAAATTTATATAAAGTCACAAAAATATCTGCAGCTTTTTGTATGTTGCTTTTCATGCTGGGTTCGTGAACAGAGAGGTTGCCGCTTCTGCGGATTGTGGTTAGGCTGTCACTCTGTTCCTGGGTTATAAAACCCTCGCTAAGACATCTGAGCTGCCGTTCTTCGGCGGTGGAGAGTTTTAAAATTTTTGCTTTGAATATATTTTTTGGTACAGGTATGCCGTGTGAATCCAAAATCCCTTTAATAAATTCTTCTGCTGCACCTCTTGCATCAGCAACACTTTCTGTGGGCTTGGTTCTTACCTTGGTTTCGCAAGCAAGAAGCTTTTCGTATATTGTTTTTTTGTTAAAAAACCGGGTTTGTAGAACGATGTCAGACAACAATTCTTTCACCTACTTAAAATAGTATCTTACGTTTAGTTTCTTTAGGTTAATTAGAGCGAGCGCTACGAGAGAGTTTTGTTAAATTAAGAAATATTGAAAAATAAGAGAATGACTATCGACAAATTTAAACACTATACAGAATAATTATAACATAAAATTCCAAAGTTCGCAATGGATATTAAAAATTGTTTTATATTATAGCACGAGCTATATCATACTTTCTTTTTTTTGAATAACGTTTTAATAAAAGAAAAGACCCTTTGCCAAATGACAAAAGGTCTTTTTATAAATGTAGATTGAGCACCTTGATAACTGCAATGCTAAGCTATTTTATTTATCCAAAGTTTTCATTGTGGGGAAGAGCAGCACATCACGGATAGCAGCTGAGTCAGTGAGCAGCATGCACATACGGTCAATACCGAAACCAATACCGCCTGTGGGAGGCATACCGATTTCCAGAGCGTTCATAAAGTCTTCATCGGTGGTGTTTGCTTCTTCATCACCCTGAGCGAGTAGTTCTTCCTGTGCGCGGAAACGTTCGCGCTGGTCAATGGGGTCGTTAAGCTCAGAATAAGCGTTTGCCATTTCCCAACCGTTCATAAAGAACTCAAAACGTTCAACATATACAGGGTCTTCAGGCTTTTTCTTTGTCAGGGGAGAAATCTCAATGGGATGGTCCA
>JAZSJR010000045.1:0-15680 GCA_045534415.1 Clostridia bacterium | reverse complement strand
AGTGCGTTTTTTGATTGCTTCAGTGAGCTTGGGGTATTTAGGCAGAAAAAGCTTCATCATGGTGTCTGTCAGCTTACTACTCTTTTTATAATACCCTTTTTCTCTTGTGAGAATAATCACGTTTTTGTCATAGCCAAGGCTTTCAAAAAAACGAATGGGAATGGAGTCTGCTGTGCCGCCGTCAGACAGGTGCTGTCCGTTTATAACAACAGGCTTTGAAACAAGGGGCAGAGAAGCAGAAGCCCGAATCCACTCACATAATAGGTCGTGATCGGAGCGCTCCAGCTTTTTATATACCGCATCACCAGTGTGCATATCGGTACAAACCACATAAAATTCCATAGGGTTTTCATAAAAAGTTTCGTAGTCAAAAAGGTCAAGCGTCTCAGGAATTTCGCGGTAACAAAAATCGGCACCGAACAAGTCCCCTGTGGTCAGGAGGGAATGCAAACTGCAATATCGTTTGTCACGGCAATAAGTCTTGTTATACCTTAGCGCTCTGCCAATTTGCTTTGATTTATAGTTGCACCCAAAAGCGGCGCCAGCGGACACACCGACGGCACCGTTAAAGGTAATATGATTTTCCATTAAAACATCGGTGATGCCCGTGGTAAAAAGACCGCGCATAGCACCACCTTCCATAATTAAACCTGTTTTCATTTTTTCACCTGTTTTCCATCTAAGAATACAGCTTCCACTTTGGTGGAAAGGGAAAGAAGCTCACCAGACTGAATAACAATGTTTGCATCTTTACCGACTTTGATGCTACCCACTCTATCATCAATGCCGGCGTTTCTTGCAGCATTAATGGTAATGCCGCGGAGTGTGCCCATTTTGCTCAATCCGTTTTTATGAGCAAGGGATGCAAACAGATATAAATCCTCAATGGGGTTTACATCGTGGTCAGTGATAATGGCAAAGGAAATACCTGCCTTTTCCATCTCTCTGTATACTTCATAGCTGGTGTTTTTTGTTTCGGGTTTGTCACTAACACCAAAGGTGGGGCCAAGCATAACCGGAATTTTCTTTTCTGCAAGATAGGGGGCAATCAGGTGCCCCTCGGTGCAATGCACAATGGTGAGACGAATGTCAAACTCTTCTGCAATGCGAATGGCGGTGCAGATATCATCAGCTCTGTGAGCGTGAACCTTTAAAGGGATGTTTTTGCGGATAACCTCTGCCAAAGCCTCCATTTTAAAATCAGGCTCAGGACGAGCGTTGGTGTTATCTGCAAGGTAAGCATCCTGCTTGCGGACATATTCTTTTGCATTAAAAAGAGCTTCACGCATAATGGCAGCAGATGCCATTCTGGTTTTTGGCGCTCCTTTTGAGCCGTGAACCTTTTTGGGGTTTTCGCCCAATGCGGCTTTCATAGCAACGGGCGCTTTAATAATCATTTCATCAATCCAGCGACCACCGGTTTTGATAGCGGCAAACTGACCGCCTATAATGTTGGCACTACCCGGACCTGTGACAACGGTGGTTACACCTGCCTGGAGTGCCTTTGACAGTGAAAGGTCAAAAGGATTAATTGAGTCAATGGCGCGAAGTTGGGGGGTTACTGTGTCAGAAGATTCGTTGCCGTCATCTCCCTCAGAACCATGACCATATGACCACATACCCACGTGGCAGTGCGCCTCGACAAAGCCGGGGAGGGCATAAGCACCGTTTGCGTCATACATTTCATCAAAAGAATTTTCAGGTATATCCAGGTCAGCCATATCGCCGACAGCTTTAATTTTGCTGCCTTCTGCGATGATGTAACCATTCTCAAATTCGGCATCTTCCATGGTTAAAATATGTGCATTTTTAATCAGTAACAATATTACCACTCCTTCAACATTTTATTGTATATGAATTTAGGTTATTTGTCAATTTATTTTCCCCAAAATAGTTGACAGAGAAAGGTTTTGCGTTTATTATATATAATAAGGTGTAAACTATCTATTATTATGCCTTTTTATTATTATGTAACTTAAACAGATGCAAAATCTGATTTCTGAAAGGATTGGTAACGTACATGAAAGTATCAAAACTGCTTTTAAAAACTCTCCGTGAAACACCGGCAGAGGCAGAAACCGCCAGCCATCAGCTTATGCTTCGCGCAGGTATGATGAGAAAGCTGGCTGCCGGCATTTATTCTTATCTGCCACTGGGTCTGCGTTCTCTGCATAAGGTTGAGCAGATTATCCGTGAGGAGATGGATACTGCAGGTGCACAGGAGCTTTTAATGTCAGCACTGCTTCCGGCTGAATACTATCAGGAGTCCGGCAGATGGGATGTGTTCGGTCCTGAAATGTTCCGCTTAAAAGACAGAAATGACCGTGATTTCTGCTTAGGACCCACACATGAAGAAATCTTTACCCAAACCGTTAAAAGTGAAGTTTCTTCCTATCGTCAGCTTCCTTTAACTCTGTATCAGATTCAGACCAAGTACCGTGACGAGCGCCGTCCCCGCTTTGGTGTTATGCGTTCCCGTGAATTTATGATGAAGGATGCTTATAGCTTTGACTGTGACGAGGCAGGTCTTGATGTATCCTATCAGGCAATGTATAAGGCATATTGTCGTATCTTTGACCGTTTGGGTCTTGATTACATTGTTGTTGATGCAGACAGTGGTGCTATGGGTGGCTCAGGTTCTCAGGAATTTATGGTAAAATCTGATTCCGGTGAAGCTGTTGTGGCATATTGTGATGCCTGCGGCTATGCAGCAAATGATGAAAAGGCTGAATGTGTGCCTGAAGTTTGCCCGGCTGAACCCAAAAAAGAAATGAAGAAGATACATACCCCGAATGTTGGCACCATTGAAGAGCTGGTGTCCTTTATGGGAACTGACAGCAAGCATTTTGCAAAAACCTTGATTTATGTAGCAGCCGGTGAACCTGTTGCTGTTATGGTTCGCGGTGACCGTGAAGTAAACGAAACTAAGCTTGCAAATCTGTTAGGCATTAACGAGGGCGACCTGGAAATGGCTGAAGCTTGCGTGGTAAGTGAAGTTACCAATGCAAAAGTTGGTTTTGCAGGTCCTGTAGGTCTTTCCATTCCTGTTTATTGCGATTTGGAAGTTGCTAAGATGTGTAACTTCATCGTTGGTGCTAACGAAACAGATTATCATTATGAAAATGTAAACCCTGATGACTTTACTCCGGCAAAGGTGGCAGACTTGCGTACCATTACCGAGGGTGATGTTTGTCCCCGTTGTGGTAAGGAAATTAAAACAACCCGTGGCGTTGAGGTTGGTCATATCTTTAAGCTGGGCACTAAGTATACAGAAGCATTAGATTGCACTTACTTAGACGAAAATGGCAAGGCACAGACACCGATTATGGGTTGCTATGGCATTGGCGTTAACCGTACACTGGCAGCTGTGATTGAGCAGTATAATGATGAAAACGGTATTATCTGGCCGGTGAGTGCAGCACCGTATCAGGCAATTGTTGTGCCGGTTAACCGTGATAATGAAGAACAGGCAGCTTTGGCTGAATCTATCTATAATAAACTTCGTGCTGAGGGCATTGAAGTGCTGATGGATGACAGAGCAGAGCGTCCCGGTGTTAAGTTTAAGGATGCTGACCTGATTGGTATTCCTGTTCGTATTACCGTTGGTAAAAAAGCGGCTGATGGCTTGGTTGAATATAAGCTCAGAAAAGAAGATGCTGTTTCTGAAATTTCAGCAGAAGATGCAGTGGCGCAGGCTTGTGCATTCATCCGCGCAGAACTTGCCTAGTCAGGAGAGAGTATTATGAAAAAAAGTCTTTTGATTTTTGCTGTTCTTATTTGTCTGCTGATTTCCGGCTGTAGCAAGGCAAAACAGACTGAGCAGACGGAAACACCAAAAGCTCAGACAGAAGTGCAGATGCCTGCGCAGCAAGATGCAGAGGCAGACAAGCAGGAAACAGCTGAAACAGAGCCACAGGCACCATCAACAAATACTGAGGTGGTAACCGAAGAAAAAGCGCCTAAGGTGTTTTGGACAATGGATATTACCTATCATGTAGAAAACTGTAAAACGCTGGCAACTACAGAGCCTCAGGAGGTGCCCTGGTCTTTGGTTAAAGAGATAGGGTTACGTCAATGTCCTGAATGTAATCCGCCACGTTATGAGGGGTATGTTACAGCAGAATAAGCCTATTTCAATTATGTAAAGTGAAGGGATGGATGAATGTGAAAAGATTTATACTGTTATGTTTAGTAGCATTACTCCTTTGCTTTGCACCGGGTTGCGCTTCGGATAAGGTTACTATGCCCAATGAGGAAAAGCAACTTACTGATTATGAGGCAGGGCAGGAACCCCCTAAAAAAGGTGGCACAATGCGGCTTGCAATGGCAGGGGCGTCATCCCTCAATCCGCTCTTAGCGGAAAATGAGCATAATGCTCAAATGATGAATCTGATTTATGACGGCTTGTTTCGCAGAGGTGTTAATGAAGAAATAGAACCGGTGCTTTGTTCCGGCTATTCTGTTTCAGAAGATGGTCTTCGGTATGAAATTACCATTCGTGATGGCGTTGGTTTTCATGATGGCGACCCATTGTCAGCTTATGATGTTGAGGCAACCATTTATATGATTTTGTCTTCAGAGAGCGTGTATAAGTCCCAACTGTCGGCAATTTCAGCTTGCTCAAGCAATGGTAATACGTTATACCTGACTTTGCATCATCCTGTGATTAACTTCCCGTCGTTATTAGATTTTCCGGTTATATCAGATGAAGATATTGGCACTTATGATGGCCTGACCTATGTACCCAACGGCACAGGTCGTTATAAGGTGCAGAGTTATAAAAAAAGTAAAGAACTGCATTTATCTGTCAACGAAAGTTATTTTCGTGAATTTTCGCCTTACATTGAAAACATTACGTTGTATCTTGTGAAAAACACAGATGCGGCGGTAGCGATGCTTGAAAACATGCAGATTGATGTTTTGACCTCTTACGCTCTTAATTTGTATGAGTATACACCCAAACGGAATCTGTCTTCTGTAGAATATACAAGTGGTCGGTTTACGTTTGTGGGCATTAATAATCAAAAGCCGGCGCTTTTATCGGCGAAGACCAGACAGGCGCTGGAAGCGGCAGTTGACCGGAAAGACCTGATGGGTAGCGGCGCAGTGCCCTATGCCCAGGCGACAACAATGCCTGTGCCGGAGACAGCAATTTGGAATCATGACATAACAGAGCTTGAGGCTCCAGATGTGCAGCGTGTGAAAACCATGCTCTCTGAAGATGGTTGGAATGATATTGATTCTAACGGCGTTCCTGATAAGGATGTATACGGCGAGTTGGTGGCACTTGCACCGGGTATTTTGGTTAATGGTGATAATCCTGCTAAAGTCAAACTGGCAGAGCAGATCAGCAAAGCCTGGAATGGGGCAGGGATTCCCTCGTATGTGGTATCTGTTCCCTATGATGTTTATCAGGCACGCATTGAAAACGGAGAATATGATGTTTTTGTGGGCAGCATATCTCTTTCGGAAAATTATGATATATCTTTCCTGCTAAAAACCAATGCAAATGTTTTGGGCTTATCTAACGAGGCAATTGACCGCTTGCTGAATGTGTTGGCGGTTTCGGGAGAAGAGCATAAGCAGGCGCAGTTCCATGAGTTGTGTAATGCTTTGCAGGAAGAAATGCCCTTAATTGGTTTATATTTTGAAAATGATGTTTTAGTGTTTGATCAGGCTGTAAGGGGTGACATCAAACCCTCGGGAACAGATGTATTTTACAACGTTGAACAATGGTTCCTTTCAAGGTGATTCGTAGCCATCCTGTAACAGAAAAGTAAAATATAAACAATTGACCTTTGATACTCAAAATGGTATAATGATCATATACAATGGTTATCAATGTATACAAAATATTATCTATGGAGGGAAACATATGAAAAAACTTTTGTCACTTCTGTTGGTGCTGGCAATGACACTTTCTTTGGCAGTGCCTATGGTATCAGCGGCTGACTTTACAGACGTTGATAACACGCATCAGTATTTTGATGCAATCCAGAGCTTAGTGGCTCGTGGTATTATCTCAGGTATGGGCGATGGTACCTTTGCACCGGAAGCTAATATCAAGCGTTCCGAGTTTGCAAAAATGGTTGTTTTGTCAATTGGTATTGCAAATGCCGGTGACTCTGTAGAATCCAGCGGCTTCCCCGATGTTGCAAACGACCACTGGGCAGCAGGCTTCATTAAAACTGCTTTTGGTCAGGGCATCATCAATGGCTTCCCCGATGGCACTTTCAGACCGGATGAAAACGTTACATATGAACAGGCTGTAACAATGGTTATCCGTGCTAAATCTCCTATCTTAAAGGCAGAAGCTGAAAAAATCGGTTACCCCGATGGCTATCTCCAGCTTGCAAATAAGTACAGATTCTTAAAGGGTATTACCGATGGTATCAATAAGCAGCCTGCAAAGCGTGGCACCATTGCAAAATTGATGGACAACATGCTGAAGGTTGAATTGACCAGCGACGATATGGGCGGTATTCCTCAGATTGAGCCTGAACGGAGTGAAGAAGTAAAAGGTCAGGTTATGGCAGTGAGAGGCACCAGCCTGATTGCCGGCGATACTGACAGCTTGAATACTTATCAGATTAAGTTATTAGAAGCTGATGGTGACGTTGCTGTTTATGACGCTAAAAACACTTCTGTAAAAGATTCTCTTCGTTCTTACCTCGGCAAACAGGTTACTGTTTACTATGACGAAGATGACAGCTCAAGAATTCAGGTTTTAAACAGTATTGGCGAACAGAGAGGCCGCAACTATGAGGTTAACGTTTCCTTGGATGTAATTGAAGATTACTCCAATACTTTAGTTGAATATGATGACGGTAACAGAGGCGATAGAGTTACCGTTTCTGATCCGATTATTATGTATAACGGTAGTCTGACAACAACCGATTTGGAAACCTTAATTGATGATAATTTGGATAGAGCAGGTTCCATTCGCTTCCTGTGTTCAGAAGGTGAAGGTTCTGCTGCTGACATCATTTTCTTTACCTCTTACACTAACTGGTATGTAACCTCTACCCCTTCTTCTTCTACTAAGATGGTATATGGTGAAATCGCAGGCGTAAGAAACAATATTGAAATTGATGATGAAGCAAGAGATAAGACTGTTACCATTACAAAGAATGGTAAAACTGTTCCGTTCTCCAGCATTCAGAAAGGTCAGATTCTTTCTATCTCCAAGAGTGATGACGAAAAAGTTATTGATGTTATTATCTCCGATAAGACTGTTTCCGGTACTGTAACAGCTAAGAATGACAGCTTAAATAACATTACCGTTCAGTCTAAAACCTATGGTTTTACTGACGGTCTTACAACTGCAGATATTAACTTAGGTGTTACCTTAAAACTGTATATTGACGCATTTGATAAAATTGCAAAATATACTCATCAGACGGAATCTACCAACTATGTATATGGTTATCTGTTAAAGGCTAGCAACGATGGTTCCTCTATGGACGGTAAAGTTGCTATGAAGATTTTGAAGCTGAACACAACATCAGTTGCAAGTCCGGCTCAGCTTTACTTAGCAGACAGCGTTACCATTAATAATAGAAATTATAAGCCTGGTAACGATGCCAACAGTATTATAGCATTATTGAAAGAGACTGCACAATATTATGAAGGCAGCGGAAATTATGATTTCGGTAGTGATGAAGTATGTCAGCCCATCCGTTACTCAACCGGTAGTAATGGTACTATCATTACTTCCTTATACATTGGCACTCAAGCAGTTGAGGCAACTGACTCTGACCTGAAGGTAAACAGAGCTTTTGCTGAAACTCCGGTTACGTGCACACAGGCTGGCTCGTCGCCCACATTCCAGTATCTGTATAAGTTGAACTCTTCAACAAAGGTTGTTTATGTTCCTGATAACACGGATGGTACAAGTCGTGAAAACAATAATGATTATATTATCAGAAACGGCAACAATGCAGGTTTTACATCTACCGCACCTGATAATGAATACAATATTGTTATGGTAGATTTGAATGCTTCCTCTATCCCTGCTGTTGTGCTTGTTTATTCTTCGCCTGAAGGAGTTGCTTCTATCGAATGGTCAGATTGCGTGCCCATGCTTGTTAAGAGCAAAATTAGAGGCACCGGGGCTTATGAATATGAAGTTGTTCTGCAAAGTTCATCCGGTGAACCTACTTATTATGACGAATCCGGCGCATTCTATAATGCAGTTAACATCGGTGATGTAGTCAGAGTTTCTGCAGCAAGCGACAATAAGGTTGAAGAATTTGAAATTGTTGCTGAAGCAACTGAAATTTTTGGCGGTACAGAATTTATCAAACCGATTACTCACTCAACAACAAGCGCACGCAGAATCTACTTACATGGTACACCGCTTGCTGGCACATATCCGAGACATGTAGAAGGTAGTGCCAGCGTTGTAGAAAATATCGTTATGTATGCCGGTGTGGCTTACGATATTGTTGATGGTAATATGAAAATTGCAATGGATTATCCTGAAGAAGATAACGAATGGACAGAAGATACCCTTGCAACTGCAGGAAACATTCGTAACATCAGCATTTCCGGTGCGAAGGTGATTGCTGTGGAAATGGATGATGCTATCGTTGACAGTAATGATATTTCTGTTATTGACGCTGACCAGATTAAGACATATGATGACGCACAGGAAGCAGCTCATAAGGTACTTGTATATTGTTATACCGGCTCTGCAAGATTGATTGTTGTATATCGCGATTCTGAGAACTAAAAAGCAGTCAAATTTAACGAGGCTGTAGTGAGATGAAAATCATCTCACTACAGCCTCGTTTTGGTGTATCAGAAAAGCAATTTTGTTTATTCACACAATCGCGGCACTCGAGTGGGACGTCCGTTTTCGTCCAGTGCTACAAAAACCAAATTGGCTTCGTTTGTCATGATTACAGAACCGGTTTGCAGATTTTCAGCCCAAACGTTGACCTTGATTTTCATTGAGGTGTTGCCTACTGATACAGGGGTTGCCACAAGCTTGACCATTTCACCTAAACGGATGGGATGTTTAAAATCAAGGCTATCCATTGACACAGTGGCTACTACGCGGCCTGAGTGCTTGGAGGCGGTCAATGCTGCGGCAATGTCAATCCAGTGCATAAGCTGTCCGCCTTTTAGATTGTTTAACAAATTAACATCGTTTGGCAGCACAAGTTCTACCATTTCTATAACGGAATCACTGATTTTTTTCATTTGTTCCATATGTTTTCTCCTTTTAAAAAACTTATTGTTATTGTAACACAACCTCTTGCGAAATAAAAGGAAAAAAGTGTTTGATTTAAAAATTTTTAGTGTGTTATACTAAAAATAAAAAAGGAAAATGGATATGAAAAAGATTGTTACGTTGGGATTTATCTGTTTAATGCTATTTACGGGGTGTGCAAATGAAGAAAAGCCGTCTGAAAAATGGCGGATGGCTGAGGAGAAGGAGTTGCCGGCACCAGAGCAGCCAGCAGAGCCGGAACCTGCACCTGAACCGGTGATGTTGGGGAGCGCCCAAACAACAATTTTAGACTTTCAGGAAAGCCGGATTCACAACATAAAACTCTGTATTCAAAAAATTAACGGCTACACGCTGGCACCGGGGAAAAGCTTTTCGTTTAACAATGTTGTTGGACCTCGCACAGCAGAGCAAGGATATCAAAAAGCCACGGTGCTTATGCATGGAGAAAAGACCCAGGACTTTGGTGGTGGTGTTTGTCAGGTCAGTACAACGCTTTATCAGGCAGCACGTGCAGCAGGGCTCACAGTTACAGAGCGGCATAGCCATCAAAAGGATGTTGGATATGCCCATCCCGGTGATGATGCTGCGGTAGATTACGGCAACAAGGATATGTGCTTTACAAATAATACAAGCTTAAGCATAGTTATTGAAGCCTCTGTGGCAAATGGTGTTGTGAGCGTGTCTATTCGGCAAGTAAAATAAATACAACCGAAAGATTGTAAATACCTGCAAAAGTTGGAAATGACTTTACTTATGCAAAAATTTATAGTAAAATGTTTGTATTACTTGTTTGAGTAAAAAAATTTTAAAAGGGGTTTTTTAACAATGAAAAAAGTATTAGCAATGATTCTTGCAGCTATGCTGATGATTGCAGCTCTTTCTGGCTGTGCAGCTAAAGCTGGCAACACTGACAATGTTTTAACTTGTGGTGTAACTATTTTTGAAAAAATGAATGAACAGGATGCTGACGGCAACTGGACAGGCTTTGAAACCGAGTTTGCTCAGGCTGTAGGTGAAATCATTGGTATGGATGTTGAGTTCCAGGTAATTGACTGGGCTCAGAAGTATAACGAACTGAATTCCGGCGCTATTGACTGTGTCTGGAACGGTTTTACGGCTAACTCCTCCGATGACGGCATTAAACGTTCTGATTTGGTTGATTTCTCCTATGGTTACATGCTGAATCAGCAGTGTATCGTTGCAAAAGCAGATAACGTTGCTAATTTTGCAAGCGAAGCAGACCTTTCCGGCAAAACCGCTTGTGTTGAAGGCGGCAGTGCAGGTGCTTCTTATGCTGAAGGCGTAACAGATGCTGACAAGATTTTTGCAACAACCGCTCAGATCAATGCATTTACCGAAGTTAAGTCCGGTGCTGTTGATTTTGCTGTTGTTGACATTCTGCTTGCTCAGAACATCTGCGGCAAGGGTGACTATGCTGACCTGGCAATTGTTGAAGCAATTGAGCTGGATTCTGAAATTTATGCAGTTGGCTTTAAGAAGGGTAGCGATTTAACTGCTAAGGTTAACGAAGCTATTAAAGAACTGGAAGCAAACGGCAAGCTGATGGAACTGGCTGAAAAGTACGGTTTTGAAAACGTTCTTAAGGTAACAGAAACCATCGAATAATTTTGAGTATAAGGAAAATCAGTAATGGGATTTTGGGACGTAACATTAAGCCTGATTGGCGGACTTAAATATACCTGCCTGATATTTGCGCTAACACTTGTGTTAGCGCTTCCTTTAGGTTTGGTCATAGCATTTGGCTCTATGTCAAAATTCAAGCCACTTTCCTACGTGGTTAAAACCTTTGTATGGATTATACGCGGTGTTCCGCTGATGCTGCAGGTCATCATCTTCTTTTATGTTCCCGGTTTTATAATGGGAACGCCCGTGTTGTCACGCTTTTCGTCTGTTATAGCAGCGTTTGTTATTAACTATGCCTGCTATTTTTCAGAAATATACCGTGGCGGTATAGAAAGCATTTCCAAGGGTCAGTACGAAGCAGGACAGGTTCTTGGTATGACAAAAACACAGATTTTCTTTAAAATCATTCTAATGCAGGTGGTTAAACGAATCCTTGCACCCATGTCTAATGAGGTTATTACCTTGGTTAAGGATACGGCACTTGCACGTGTTATTATGATTGTAGAAGTGATTCAGGCAGCACAGAATTTTGCGGGATACGGTCTTATGTGGCCTTTATTCTACACAGCGGTGTTCTACCTTGCCTTTGTGGGAATTTTGACACTTGTTTTCGGCTTCTTTGAAAAGAAACTGTCCTATTATAGGGTTTAAGAGGTGATAGAATGCCAATCTTAGAAGTAAAAAAACTGGCCAAAAGTTTTGGTAAGACTGAAGTCTTAAAGGGCATTGATTTCTCTATTGAAAAGGGCGATGTTCTTTCTATTATCGGTTCATCGGGCAGTGGCAAAACAACACTTTTGCGGTGTCTTAATTTTCTTGAATTTGCAGATAACGGAACCATTTCGGTTAACGATAAAGTCATTTATGACGGTGCTGCAAAAAAGAAAATGAGTGAGGAATTTATTCGGGATATAAGGCTGCATTTCGGTCTTGTATTTCAATCATTTAACCTGTTTCCTCAGTATAGTGTATTGAAAAATATTACACTGGCGCCGAATCTTTTAAAGTTTGACACGCCGGAAGCTATCGAAAAGAAAGCTTTGGATTTAATTGAGAAAGTCGGCCTTTCTGAAAAAATACATAATTATCCTTGTGAGCTTTCCGGTGGCCAGCAGCAGCGCGTTGCTATAGCAAGAGCTTTGGCACTGAATCCGGATATTTTGTGTTTTGATGAACCGACATCGGCACTTGACCCTGAGCTTACCGGGGAAGTGCTTAAGGTTATTAAAGAGCTTGCTAAGCAGGAAATGACTATGGTTATTGTAACCCACGAAATGGATTTTGCCAGAGAGGTTTCTGATAAAATTCTGTTTATGGATAGTGGTGTCATTGCTGTGCAGGGTACGCCGGATGAAGTGTTTAATAATACTGAAAACGAGCGTTTGGCTGCGTTCCTGCAAAGCTATAATCAATATTAAACAATATAAGGCTGCGACAAATTATAACATTTGTATGTAGCCTTTTTTATTAGGAAAATAAATGAAAAATAATGTAAAAAATGATTGACAAAGGCTATGTTTTGGTGGTATAATATTTCGTAGCCGCGTGTGCAAGGTTGTAAATGACAAAAAGTCTACCTTGGTGTTGCAGCGAGCAAGGATGGAGGAGGTGCAGTTATGTACGCAATTATCAAGACTGGTGGTAAGCAGTATAAGGTGTCTGAAGGCGATTCTATCTTTGTAGAAAAGCTGGGCGCTCAGGCTGACGAAACCGTAACTTTCAGCGAAGTTATCGCAGTTGGCGAAGGCAGCGACTTAAAGGTTGGTGCTCCTTTTGTTGACGGTGCTAGCGTTAGCGCTAAGGTTGTAAAAGAAGGTAAGGCTAAAAAGGTTATTGTATTCAAGTACAAGCCGAAAAAGGGCTATGCTAAAAAGCAGGGCCACAGACAGCCGTACACAAAGGTTGTTATTGAAAAGATCAACGCGTAAGATGATTACTATCAGTTTATTCAGAAACAAGGAACAGAAAATTGTTCAGTTCTCTGTCAGTGGTCATGCTGGTTTCGCCCAAAGCGGTGCAGACATTGTTTGTGCTTCTGTTACAACAGCAGCTTTTACGGCGGTAAACGGCATTACTGATGTGGCGGGAATTAAAGCTTTGGTGGAAGTGCGTGATGGCTATCTTGCCTGTAAACTTCCCGCAGAGATGTCTCCTAAGGAGAGAGATGCGGCTGATTTGCTTTTAGAAAGCATGGTTTTATCCCTTGCAAACATTGAAGAGCAGTATGGCAGCTATGTCAAAATCTCGCAGAACAGAGAATAGACTGAAATTTCGGTTTTAAACCAGAAAGTGAGAATCGCTCACAAAAAAAGGAGGTTACACCATGATTAAGTTCGATATTCAGCTTTTTGCTCATAAAAAGGGTGTTGGTAGCACAAAGAACGGACGTGATAGCGAAGCTAAACGTCTTGGTGTTAAAAAAGGCGACGGACAGGCTGTTCTCGCCGGCAACATTTTGGTGCGCCAGAGAGGTACTAAAATCCATCCCGGCATCAATGTGGGCAAAGGCGGAGACGATACGCTGTTTGCTTTAATTGACGGCAACGTTAAGTTTGAAAGAAAAGGCAAGAACAAGAAGCAGGTAAGCGTATACTCTGCATAATTACAAACAAAAAGCCCATTACGGTTTTCGTATGGGCTTTTTTATTTTCTAAGGGGTTTATAGTATGTCAATTTACTCCATTTCCGATTTACACCTTGGGATATCATCTGATAAACCTATGGATATTTTCGGCCCAAAATGGGAAAATTATTTAGATATTTTAAAAGAAAACTGGCAAAAAACCGTAAAGCCTGATGACCTTGTGCTGATACCCGGGGATATTTCATGGGCAATGTATATCAATGAGGCAGAGGAAGACTTTCAATTTTTAAATTCCTTAAACGGAATAAAGTTAATTTCCAAGGGCAATCATGATTATTGGTGGGAAACGTTAAATAAATTAAATTCTTATGTCGATGAAAAGGGTTTTTCCACCATTCGTTTCATGCATAACACCGTGTATGTGCACGATGGCATTGCTATTTGTGCGGCAAAGGGATATCCTGATAACGGCAAGAGCGAAGAGGACCAAAAGCTCTACCGACGTGAGGTGAGTCGTCTGAAGCTTTCTCTTGATATGGCAAAGAAAACAGACGCAAAGATAATTTATGTTATGCTTCATTATCCTCCTATGCTGGGGTCGGATTTTGCTATGCTCATGAAAGAATATGGTGTATCCCGTTGCTTGTATGGTCATCTCCACGGAATGAGCCATAAAATGGCTGTAGAAGGGCTTTATGATGGTGTGGAATACAAACTGGTGTCTGCAGATTTTCTGCAGTTTAAACCCTATTTATTGATGAAATAAAGAGTGCTTTGTTTTGCTTAAGAAAGGTGGTGAGTGCCGTGTCTGAAACAGAAGACATTAAACGCTGTCGGGAAGGTGATATGGATGCCTTCGATCAGCTTGTGACTTTATATGAAACAAAAATATTAAACTATTGTTATCGTATGTTGGGAAACAGAGCAGACGCGGAGGATGCCACCCAGGAGGTTTTTGTGAAGCTATATCGGTTTATAGATAGTTTTACAGGACAATCGGCGTTTTCAACCTGGCTTTATAAAATTGCCTCAAATGTCTGCCTTGACATATTACGCAAAAGTAAAAAGCACGCAGATACGGTCAGCTTGCATCAACAAAACTCTGAGGGAGAAGAATTTTTGCTTCACGTAGAGGATAAAAGTCCTTCGCCTTATGAAAGTGCTCAGATGAATGAAGCCCAGCGTGTACTGTTTGCGGCACTTTCAGAGCTTGGGGAGGAACAGCGCCGCGTGGTTGTTCTGCGGGATATTGAGGGGTTGTCTTACGAAGAAATAGCACAGATTACCGGAACTGCTCCGGGAACTGTAAAATCCCGCATTAATCGCGCAAGACAGGCACTTCAAAAAATTTTAGAAAAAGACAGGGAACTTTTTTTCCTTTCATAACGTCTATATAGTAAATTAAGAATATTACCGCCAAAGAAAGGAGGGGTAACTGTGCAAAAAAACTGTGCAAACGTGAGGGAATTGCTTTCAGCATACATAGATGGTCTGCTGTCTACGGAAGAAAAAATGCTTGTTTGCGAACATCTTAAACTGTGTGATGACTGCAGGCAGGAGTATGAATTTTTAAACGGCATAGTAGCATCAGCTCAAACAATGCCGACTCTTGCTGTAAGTAGTGGCCTGCATACACACATTATGCAGTGCGTGAATCAAGTGGCTCAAGAAAAAACCGTGCCGAAAATGCCAAGCCGAAGTCTGTGGCAGATGGCATCTGGCTTTGCTGTGGCTGCAGCGGTGATTGCTATTTCAGTTGTTTCCTTTGGCAGCTTACCCGGACATCCTGACTTGACGGCTGAGCCTACACCTAAGGTAGAGACAAAAATTATAGTAGAAGCCCCGTCTGAGGTTTCAAAACCAAATGTGGAGCAGAAAAGCGAAGCGCCAATAAGCCACCAAAGCTTGCCGGAGCCTTCCATTCGTGAGGTTAAACCCGCACCTTCTGAATCTGCAGAGAGTGCAATGCCGGCGGCAGAAGCCCCGTCTGAGCCAGCTGAGGCGGTAGCCTTGGTAGAACCAATCGGGCTTGGAGAAGAACCACTAGAGAGTCGTGAATCAATTAATGATTCTGCGGAAACCTCTTCTTCGAAAAAAAAAGTAGATGCGATTACTTGTTATTATATAGCAGACGCAAGCTACGAAGATGCAGTTTTGATTCTGGATGCCTATGAGTTTGATGGCATTGCGTATCTCATTCCGCAAGCGGAAAAA
>JAZSJR010000135.1:0-5500 GCA_045534415.1 Clostridia bacterium | reverse complement strand
GGATGCCCACATCCGCCCGACTCCTCCCCAATATAATTTTTTTAATCCCCCTGCCAAGGTTTGACATTATTTTCCAGTTCTTTGTGCTATACTGTTTTAAGAACAACACACAAAGAGGATACAAGTATGGAAATCACCGTGTACATAGATGTACTCTTTCTCACCAATTTCATCTTTGACTATTTTCTTTTATGGCTCACAGATAGGCTGCTCCGTAGCCACGCAAGCTTTTTTCGGCTTGCCCCGGCAGCAGCATTTGGTGGTGTCTATGCCGTACTGGCATTTTTTCTGCCTACAGCAGCGTTATTCTCTTTACTTTGCAAACTGCTTGCAGGTGGAGTGATGGTCACCCTTGCCCTGCGCCCCCGGTCTTTTCGCATTTTGCTGCAATCTGTGTCTGTTTTTTACTTAGTTACCATGTCATTAGGTGGCGCTGCCTTTTGCTTTTTTTATTTTTCAGGAGCTGGTGCAAAATTTGGGGCGGTTTTACAAAACGGCTCCCTATACATAAACCTGCCGGTATATCAGGTGCTTCTTGTTGCCCTTGCGCTGCTGCCCATCACGAAAGCAACCATTGATGTCGGCATTAAAGTTACCGGAAGAAGCCGGGGGATTTTGCCCCTGTTAATTATCTATCAAGGAAAAAAACTGCACCTTAAGGGGTTTTATGACAGTGGCAATTTTCTGCAGGATGAAATTTCCGGCAAAAGCGTCATCGTGGCAGAATGGAAACGGACAAAGCATCTGTTTCCCGGCTGCAAGAAGCCTGAGGATGTAAAAGGCTTAATCCCCATCCCCTTTCACACTTTAGCAGCAGGTGGGCTGTTATACGCTTTTCTGCCCGACGCCATCTACATAGAAAAAAATCATAAACAAATACAAACCGAAACCGTCTATATTGGTCTTTTGGACCGGACGCTGGATGATTATCACAACTGGGATGCAATTTTGCCCCACAACTTTGAGGGAGAGATTCAACATGAAACAAAGCTTGCTCCGAAAACTTTTGACCTTGTCTGATGTAAAAAAACAACAGATGATTCGCTGGCTTTTATCTTGCAATGAGCCGGTTTTATACATTGGTGGCAGTGATGCGCTGCCCGCTCCCCTGACGCCGGAGGAAGAGGCAAATTTGCTAAAAAGGCTAACGCCGGATGCCCGGGATGTGAAAAAAACCTTAATTGAGCGCAACCTCAGGCTGGTGGTCTATGTGGCACGAAAATTTGAAAACACCGGCATTAACATTGAGGATTTAATCTCCATCGGCTCCATTGGGCTCATTAAAGCCATTAACACCTTTGCGCCGGAGAAAAACATTAAGCTTGCCACCTATGCCTCTAGGTGTATTGAAAACGAGATTTTAATGCACCTGAGAAAAACCCACAACACAAAAACGGAAATCTCCATTGATGAACCCCTAAACACCGATTGGGACGGCAATGAATTGCTGCTCTCTGACGTTTTAGGCACAGATTCTGACGAAATCTCCAAACGCTTAGACGAAGAGGTTGACAGAGAACTTTTGTATAGCGCCTTAGAACATCTTTCTCAGCGGGAAAAGCAGATTATGGAGCTTCGGTTTGGTCTCCACGCCAAAAAGGAAAAAACACAAAAAGAAGTCGCCGATATGCTTGGCATTTCACAGTCTTACATCTCAAGGCTGGAAAAACGCATCATCGAGCGACTCAAAAAAGAATTTATTAAACTTAGTCAATAACACTTAAAATATGTTCTACATAGATGTCAACCACATCAAGGTCTGTCAGGTGGTAAAGCATTCTTGCGCCCACCACGTCCTCGATCTCGTTTAAAATCATTTTGCCATTTGAGAACATAAAGTCAATACCAGCAAAACCAATGTCAAAGAGACTGATTACCTTGTTCACCAAAGCTTCCTCTTCGGCGGATAAATCGTAACGTGTGGCACTGCCCCCTAAGCAATAATTACTGCGAAAATCATCATCCCTTTGCCTTAGCATTGCCGCAATAATTCTCTTGCCAACCACATACACCCGCAAATCCCTGCCCAAATCTGCCACCGGTTTTTGCATTAAAAACGTATCGTGATGGTAGTCCGGCAAGGTGCGGAGCAGGGTTTCTTCCGTATCCATCCACAAAACGTCCGCTCCCCCGTGCCCATCACGGGGTTTTATCACCATGGGGTAACCCATCGCCTGCCCAATTGCCTGTGCATCCTCATGCCGGGCAAGGCAGGTTGTGGGGACAGGCACACCAGCCGCCGCTGCCACCTGCAAGGTTTTTGCCTTGTCGTTAGCTACAAAAGAAAGGTAGGCATTGTTAAACACCCGATACCCCATCATTTCTAAATGATACGAAAACAAGGGTTCGTCAGCGCGCATCACAACAAAATCCGGTTTAGGAATGGTCTTTCCCTCATAGAAAAGGGATAACCCCGCCTCAGATGTTCCGTAAGAAAATTCCTCAAAATATCGAAGAATAATCTTTGAGCCGTGTCTTTCCGCAGCGTTTTCATAAAAGGTTATGTTATGCCGATTGCGCTCGGCATCTTTCTTTCGATAAATGAGCCAGCCTGTTTTCATTTTGAGTCCTCCAGTTTTTCTCCAATATATGCCATAATCTCTGTTGCTGCATCCACCCCAGTGCAGTCATAAAGATTTTTAAAATGTGCGTTTGAGTTCACCTCGCACAAAATTGGCTCATCGTTTTTTCCGAACAAAAAGTCTACTCCCGCAAAGTCAAGACCCAAGGTTTTGCAAACCAAAATCGCCAGCCGCTTCTGTTCGTCTGTGGGTTCATAGGGTTTCATTGAGCCACCGCTTGTGATGCCGGCACGAAAATCTCCTGTTTCGCTAAAGCGGAGCATTGCCGCAATCACACGGTCACCCACCACCTGCAGGCGGATATCTTTCCCAAAGCTTGCATCAATAAATTCCTGAAACAAAAAGGGCACACCTGCAAGGGATGTTGCCTTTTCTTTTGCTTCTTCTAAATTACTCACTAAATACACCTGGGCACCAAAAGAGCCAAAGCACTCTTTTATGACCATGGGATAACCCAGTACCTCCCCTGCTACTTCCACAAAGGTCAAATCCGTGTACCCAACCCCAGGATAGGTCATAGGTGTGCAAATGGTTTTGGGCATAGAGACAACTCCGGAAAGAGCAAGATGAGTCAGGCTTTTATCATCGCAGATTTCGATGGCCGATGCCGTGTTAAACAGACGGATTCCCATTTTTTCCAGCTGCTTTGCAAGGCGGATGTCCTTATCCCAAAACAGCACAAAATCCGGCTTTTCACACTCCTCTAAAAACCCACTTTGCACCTCGCACAAAAGTTCACACCCGGTTTTCACTAACAAGTTAAGCCCTGCCGCCTTTGCACCTTTTTGTAGCCTATCATATAAATCCGTAAATTTACTTGTCTGTAAAAAGTGATTCACCACCAAAAAACCTGTTTTCATATTGCCACCACCTTAGAATATCCAATTCTCCTTTATGAAAAATATAATAGCTATATAACTCAATAAAATCGGAAACGAATACTCATAGAACTGTTCAAACTTATTTTTTGTATGCCTGCGAGAAAAAACTTTTATGCCTAGTTTGTGTTCAATTTCCATAATTGCTTCATACAATTTTTCATTTGCCTTTCTATAACTATATATAGTTAGTATCCAACCCATACTACAGACAAATATAGATACCAAAAATACCAAGGACATAGCAACTTCATGTTTATAAATAATATAAAATGTTGAAACCGCCAACCCGATAAATGCGATATTACAAGCATTCCTTTTATTGTTATTGTTCTTTATTACCTCTATGCATGCTTTCCACACATCAATATTAACAGTACTGTCTTTAACACTTTGATTTTGTCCCATAAAGGCTTTCCTTTCCTTATATAAAAATTATTGCACTGCTTCTATAAATTAGTTTTTCTATATAGCAACGTCTCGTATAGCCCTATAAAAAAGATAATTGGTATTATTATAAACTCATTCTACCACACTGTCCCAAAAAAATCAAACAAAAAGGCTACCTTTCGGTAGCCTTATTTCTTATCCTATATAGTTGCACGCAGCTAATGCTGCAATGGCGCCATCTGCTGCTGCAGTGGTCACCTGGCGGATGCGTTTAGAACGGCAATCACCGGCAACAAAAATGCCGGGTGCCGTTGTCAGGCAATCTTCGCCGGAATCGGCATAGCCCATTTCATTTAAGGTAATCACATCAGCAAACGCCTCGTTTTGAGGAATCAAACCAATGGCAACAAACATGCCATCAATGGTCAACTCTGTCACCTCATTGTCAGAAACCCGACGCATCATAATGCCGGTCAGTTCATCTTCACCTAACAGGCTATCTACCACGGTGCCTAAAATGATTTCTACATTGGCTTTGGTTTTAAGCTGTTCTACCAGCTTTTCTTCACCTGTGAAATAGTCCAGATTCTGCACCACATACACCTTTTTTGAGGTTTCAGCGAGCAAGAGTGCTTCCTGCAATGCAGAGTTACCGCCGCCGATAACCGCAACGGTTTTGCCCTCATAAAAAGCACCGTCACAAACGGCACAGAAAGAGATGCCGTTACCCACCATGGCTTCTTCTTTTTCAAGGCCTAAAAGTCTGTGCCTTGCCCCGGTTGCAATGATAACGGTTTTCGCCTGAAATTCACCGCTATCGGTCACGACGGTTTTTACAGCACCATCTTTAATGGAAAGCACCTCAGCACATTCCACCTCAGCCTCGAGTGCCAGCACCTGCTCCACCAGTTTTTCGGCAAATTCATTGCCGGTAACCAAGGCAAAGCCGGGGATGTTTTCTACCTTGGGAGAGTAAGTAATCTGCCCGCCAAAAGTAGCTTTTTCAATAACTAAAACGGATTTATTTGCCCTGCGGGCATATAAGGCGGCGGTCAGCCCCGCAGGGCCGCCGCCGATAATGATAATATCATACATGATGATTCCCTCACGCCTGAACGAGTTTCTTAATGTCAGAAACACCGTGATATTTTGCCACGCCGCCGTCTTTGATGATAACCAAAGTCGGTGCCTGTTTTACGCCCAGCTTGGTTGCAAGCTCAGCATTTTCGTTAGCGAGTAACTTTTCATAGCTTACCCCTGCTTTATCCAGTACGGAGCAAGCAATTTTGCAGTTGGGGCAGGTTGCTGTGGTAAAGAGGTAAGCACCATCAGTTACCGCATTGGCATCTGCTACCGGCTCAGCTGTAGCTTGAGCTACAGGGCGTTCAGACTTATCCAGCTTGGAATTTGCAATGTCATAAACCTTACGGTCTTTATATTCCTGTGACTTACCATCATTCCAGTTCTGAACCGGACGATAGTAACCGGTAATACGGCTATATACCTCCGTCGGCTGCCCACACTCAGGACAAGTTTCCACTTCACCGGAGATATATCCGTGCGTACGGCAAACAGAATAGGTCGGGGACATTGTATAGTCCGGAAGCTCATAATTCTCGGCAATCGTACGAACCAGCTTCGCTGCCGCCT
>JAZSJR010000030.1:0-4999 GCA_045534415.1 Clostridia bacterium | reverse complement strand
CCGCCGGCAAACATATACGAAGAAATTCTTGGTCCGCAAATATAACCCACACTCATAACCGCGGGATAAATCTGCGTTCCAATTTCACCTGCAAAACCCTTAACGCTGACAGAAATTTCACCTGCAACTAGCTTTAAGCCGTCGATAATGAACTTGAAAACTGCGGCAAAGCCCATACCGGCAAACACGGTGGATGCGCTCGCACCGCCCTTTTCGCCGGCTAAGAGAACTTCTGCACAGGCTGTGCCTTCAGGATAAGGCAGAATGCCGTGTTCCTTAACAATTAAAGCATTGCGCAAAGGCACCATAAAGAAAACACCTAACAGACCGCCCAAAAGAGCAATTAAGGTCATAGAAAGAACGTCAGGTTTATCCATTTGCCCTTCTGCCGCCCACAAAAACAGTGCCGGCAGGGTGAAAATGGCACCCGCTGCCAGAGATTCACCGGCAGAACCAATGGTTTGCACAATGTTGCTTTCTAAAATAGAGTTTCTCCGCAGAATGATGCGAATAACACCCATTGAAATAACAGCTGCCGGAATAGAGGCAGAAACAGTCATGCCCACTCTGAGGCCAAGATATGCATTAGCCGCACCGAAAACAACAGCTAAAATGATACCCATAAAAATAGAGGTAAATGTGATTTCCGGGGTTACCTTATCCGCCGGAACATATGGTTTAAATTCGTTTTGATTGTTCATAATTCTCCCATCCGCCGCACATTGTCTGCGACTCATTTTTATCCTAGTCAGTATACCACATTTCGATAAAATTTGCAAGAAAATTTATTGCAAACTTGCAAGCATACGGCAGACAATGTCATATAGCTCTTTGGTACTGCGAATACTGAGCTTCTCCTGCACGGTATGAATACCGTGCATTTCAGCACCGATAGAAATGCAATCAAGTCCGGGGATTCTAGATGCAAACACACCGCATTCAAGTCCTGCATGGATGGCTTCTACCCGTGGCATCTCCATCAAAGTTTCTTCACACATTTCAAGATACAATTCACGCAAAATGGAATCATTCTTATATTCCCAGGGCGGATAATGTCCACTGGTTGTGATAACGCAGTTCATCGCGCCAAAAAATGCTGTCAATCTTTCCTCTAAATGCCTAAGGGCTGAGCTTTTGTTGCTGCGCAGCGCATAGGCAATGCGCACATTTTCAGCACTTGTTTGTAAAATGCCCATATTAAGGGAGGTTTCCACTAGGTTTTCAATTTCAGCACTCATTTTAAGGACACCATTGGGTGCAAGTAAAAGTGCATATAACAGTTTTTGGGAAGCTTGTGCTTCCATCACCTCATAGTCCCCATCCGGCAAAATTTCTGTCTCCGCACAAAATGCCGGCTCACGCATTTTTATTTCCTCAGCCACCATCTTGGCATATGCCTCAAACTCTGAAACCAGCAATTCGGAATTATACGTTACCAATTGTGCTCTACAGCTGATGGGAATGGCATTACCCTTATCTCCGCCATCTACACTGATGATGTCAAAATCACAGATTTTATCCAAATGGTTTAAAAAACGACCCATTAAAAGATTGGCGTTTTCCCCGCCTTTGTCAATTTCAACGCCGGAATGCCCACCGCGCAATCCTTTAACAGTCAGAACTACACAACGACCCCTACGGCTTTTACGTTCTACCGGAATTTCTGCTGCAAAGTCACTGCCACCGGCACAGGAAACCGTTACAACCAGTGGGTCTTCTGAATCCATATTAATCATTCGCTTGCCATCTAAAATGGACATATCAAGTTTAACGGCACCAAGCATACCAATTTCTTCATCGGTGGTAAAGATTGCTTCAATGGGTGGATGGGACAGGGTGTTATCTGCCAGTATTGCCAGCATCACCGCAACGGCAACACCGTTATCAGCACCCAGGGTTGTGCCTTTTGCATGAATGTAGCCGTCCGCTTCGTAAATTTCTAATCCATCTGTTTCAAAATTGATTGTTGAGGTTTCATCCTTTTGACAAACCATATCCAAATGCCCCTGCAAAATCACAGGCTCTGCTTTTTCATAACCGCTGGATGCAGGCTTTTTAATGACAACATTGTTTGCTTCATCACGATATGCCCACAAGCCATGCTTGTCTGCAAAATCCATACAGAAAGCGCTGATTTGTTCCATATTGCCCGAGCCATGGGGCATACTGCACAATGCTTCAAAATAACCAAAAATATCCTGTGGCTCAAGATGTGAAAGTATGTTCATATTGTTATCCTCCGTTGTATGTTTAACAAATCGATAGTGCTATGTCTTTATTTTTTCATAAATTTCTCTTGCCATACCAAAATTTTAACCCGTCACCGCAGTATTTTGGGTGCCTTGGTATTGTGATAAAATCCAATACATTGCCTCTTCCATATCAATCTCGTGACCACCGTCAAAAACATCTAAAAATGTTCTTGAGCCGGGATAGTTTTTAGTGATATGGTGATATAGTGCGAGGCTGTGAGAAACCGGAACAACCGGGTCAAACTTGCCGTGAAAAATTTTAAGATTTGCTTTCGCTATGGTTTCAGCATAGGTCATTGGTGAACGTTTTTTCATTTCCTCGGCATTGCCACCACAACACGCACACACGTGGTCACGGTAATTTGGGTTCTGCTCTGCCCACTTTGCAAGATCTGTAATGGGCACATAGGCGCCAATTGCCTTGAAATATTCCGGGCATAAGCCAGCCATTAAAAGTGCCATGTGACCGCCACCGCTTAAACCAAGCAAAAATATATTCTCCGGGTCAACGTTCTCATTTTTAATAACATAATCAATAACATCCTTAATATCCTGTTTGGCAAACACAGAACCACAGGCAAGGGTGCAATCCGGATTGCTCGTTAAATTTTTCCACGGAATTCCGGCAACAGCAGATTAAAATCATATTTTTCCGCATAGGGCAGCATGTTATTTATTTGGTTAAATCGGTCGCGACCACGTATGAAGTCCCACCAACAAAGGCCGCTTGCCGGGTGTTTCGGATTTGTAGAACAAAGATGGCTGCATTGTATTATCCAGGCTTGACTGTACTAAAATTTCCGTCTGTTGCATAGTTTGCATCCATTATTGTAAGCACTAAGCCTTATATGACAATCTCTTTTTCCACAGCTTATTATATATCCTATAAAACCATGTTGTCAAGAAATGCAGAGCAAAAAAAGCCCGGTAAAACAAAGAAAATGTTTTACCGGGACTGTATCATTACCCCACTATTCAATTACAAATTCCGAGGTAGGATTAAAGATATTGACAATGGTTTTTCCGGGGTTAATAAGAAGCTCTGTTCCATCTGCTTTCTTATATGTGGTAGCACCGTTTCTGGATGCTTTTGACCAGGTGATTTCTTCGCAAACACCATCGGTTATGTAATAACCTGTGCCACTACCAGTGGTGGTCATATTCCGTCGCGCTGAGCCATCTCCCAAATCATAATCGGCAATAAACTGAATCAATATATTCTTCACCGAGAGCACTTCTCCGCTCTGCATAACATGGGGTGCACCATCAATGCTCTTTTCATATAATCCTGTTTCGGCATTGTAGGTATAACCGGTTCTGTAACGTCCTGAATAACGCAACTGAACGCTTTGAGCAGGGGTGCCGGACGTCGTGATATAATCCTCTGCATAACGGATGCCGCATACTTTGTCAGTATCGGCTCTGTATCCCTTGTTTTCTGCATGAGTACGGATTTTTTCTATGCTTGTAAAGGCGCTGTGCCAATCACCTTTAAACTTTTCTTCACGCCAGTAAATACCTGCATCCACGCCCAAAACACCGTTAATGTTATTCACACCAAGTGCCCCAATATCTTGCTGAGCACGTGGACTCCAGCCAAAGTGCGTATAAATAGCATCATGCTCTAAGGCATAATCTAAAAAGTAATGTCTTGAGGAACGAACCGGACCAAGCTTTTGTGTATCTGTGCCACGGAACAAAGCCATAAACCGGGTTGCGCCACCCTCAACCACAAGTTCATATATCAGGTAGGCATCACTCAGTCCTGCATGGGGTCTTGCGTTTTTATCATCATTATCAATCATAACCGCGACAGGCCGCTCATTTGTATTCACATAGTTTGTAAAAAATGCCTCAACCTCAGGGGGAACAGGGGGTACCACCGGTTCAGACGGTTCATTCTGCTCTACAACGTTTTTCGCACCGCATCCTACGCAGGCGCCCAACACAAATAACATTGAAAGTAGCAGCAATAGCAGTTTCATCGTGAGTCTAATACGTTTCATAGATATGCCCTCCTTGTGTGTTTATTTCTATAATTGTATTGTATCACTTTTTTTAAGGGTTGTCCATTAAAATTATGTTACAAAAAGGGTCTGCATTAATTATTGCAGACCCACATAGGTTTAACTTTCCTGTGTAATAAATTTTTGCTTTGCTTTTGCAATGTCACTCTGAGATGCTTCTTCTACCTGATACCATCCCCTGTTTTTCATTTCTTCAAAGAATCCTGCGCCCAGCTCCTGCTCATCCGATAAAATGTTTAAAAACACAGACCTGAGCTGACCGCTGTCACATTCCCCGGCATACGTATTGTAACCCGCTGCTATATGTTTTTGTGAGTTTAAACAATCCTCTATCATCTCTTTTTCAGACATCATTAAGGGATTCATAAAAATACCTCCTCTACTGTAAATAACCCATCAAAGTATTAAAATGCTGTTGATGCTTATCCGCCGCCTGATTGCAGGTTGCCTTTAGCTGTGCATCCTGACAATCCGATGCAAAACTGCGGTATTTTTTTATTAAAACCTGTTCTCCGTTTAATTGTTCTTCTAAAGCCATAAGCTCCTTAACTGTTAAATTCATACCATTCATCCTTTCCTGTTCTCTCATTCAGTATGGCTCAAATCAGGGAAAATATGCAAAATAAATATGTGCATAATAATGATCCCCCCGTATAACGGGGGGGTGTTTCATTTTCGGGCATAGCCCTAATACTACTGGCTACGCACAAGTGCGTTTTT
>JAZSJR010000087.1:0-12231 GCA_045534415.1 Clostridia bacterium | reverse complement strand
ATACTGTTGCAGGTGTGCTCTTTGCTAAGCAAATCGATCAGTTTACTGGGAACAAGATTAATCCTATGGTTGGCGCTGCCGGTATCTCTGCTTTTCCAATGTCTGCACGGGTTATTCAAAAGCTGGGACAGCAGGAGGATTCTCAGAACTTTTTGCTGATGCACGCAGTTGGTGCTAATGTTGCCGGACAGATTGCATCGGTTTTGGCAGGCGGAATGATACTTAACCTCATTCCACAGCTAACCAAGTAATGGGAGGTTATGAAATATGAATTATACAGATTTAATGTCTGCAGTTAAACTTATGGGGCAGGGAATGGCGGCGATTTTCGTTGTGATGGCTGCTATTTCCGTTATTGTTTATTTGTTCACCCGGTTTTCCGCTAAAGAAACTAAAAATTGAATGTAATAAATAACTTTACAGATAAAAGTCGAAAATAACCAATAGAAAAAAAAGTATTTGCGGAGGAATGCTATGAATATTGCGGTGCTAGATGTTGCCACTTTAGGTGACGATTTAAGCTTTGATGGGATTAAGGGTTTAGGGAATGTTACGTTTTATGACATCACTCGTCAAGAGGATGTTGTAGACAGAATCAAAGGTGCCGAGGTGCTCATTCTAAATAAAGTTAAGTTAAATCGTGAGAATTTGCCCTATGCTAAGAAACTAAAGCTGATTTGCATCACAGCAACCGGATTTGACAATGTGGATTTGGAATATTGTAAAGAGCACGGCATTGGCGTTTGTAATGTGGTAGGCTATTCAACGGACAGCGTGGTGCAGCTTACTGTGGCGATGGCTTTTTCTCTTGCCACCAATTTTCAGGCGTTTGATGGCTATGTTAAATCCGGTAGATATACGCAAAGTGGCGTGTTTAACTGCATAAAGCCGGTGTTTCGTGAAATTTCTGCTTTAACCTGGGGTGTTGTGGGTCTTGGGAACATTGGCGGCAAGGTTGCAGATATTGCAAAAACTATGGGGTGTAGGGTACTGGCCTATAAAAGACAGCCTGTGGATGCATACACTTGTGTTGATATTGATACCCTTTGTAGAGAAAGTGACATCATCAGCATTCATACGCCTTTAAATGATGATACCTATCATTTGATTGATGAGAAACGGCTTTCTCTTATGAAGAACGGCGCTATTTTAATTAATGTTGCCCGGGGTGCGGTGGTGGATGAAAAAGCCGTTACCGAGGCGGTTTTGAGCCGAAAACTGGGCGGTTTGGGTGTGGATGTATATTCTGCAGAGCCAATGCAGGCAGATAGCCCCTATCAGCAGATTTTAGGTTGTGACAATGTTATCTTTACACCGCATATGGCGTGGGGTTCGATTGATGCAAGGCAGCGGTGCATGGATGAGGTGGCGGAAAACATTAAAAGCTTTGTTTCCGGCGGCGAACGGTCAAGGCTGGTTTGAGCAGACGGAAAAAAAGGAGTTTGTTATGAAAAATAACCATTCTTATTTTAAAAATACGGAATGTGAATATTATCCCTGCCACAAAACAGAGGGTGATGCTTTTAATTGTATGTTTTGTTATTGTCCGTTATATGGTATGGGTGAAGCCTGCGAGGGAAATTTTGCCTACACGCCGGAGGGAGTAAAGGATTGCTCAGAATGTATGATGCCACACAGTGAGGATGGGTATCAATACATTTTAACGAAGCTATCAGAAATAGGCAAAAACAAAAGACTGTAGCATTTTGCTACAGCCTTTTTAGTATAGTTGTTTTATTTTAATTTTTCTTCCAACAGAGTTTTGATTACGGCAGGGTCGCCGGCACCTTTTAATTCTTTCATACAAGCACCGAACAGAGCCTGAATGGCTTTGGTCTTGCCGTTTTTATAGTCGGTTACAGACTGGGTGTTTTCTGCAATCACCTTGGCAATCACTGCTTCAACGGCAGAAGCATCAAACTTCTGGTCAAGACCTTTCTCCTTGCAGTAAGCAACAGGATTGACGCCGTCTTCAATCATTGCGATTAAAATTTTCTTAGCAGCGTTACGGTTGATGTCACCTTTTTCAACCATTTGCATAACGGTGAAAAGGTCATCAGCTGTTACCATAAGGTCATTTAAGGTTTTGCCGTCTTTACGCAAAATACCTGCACAGTCAGTCAAAATCCATGCGGCAGCATCTTTTGCAGCCACGCCTTTTGTCACAACGTCATCAAGCAATTTGCTGATTTTGTGATTTGAGATGAGCATGTCAATTTCTTTATCAGAAATACCGGCAGCACGATAATCTTCTGCCTTTTCATCCACGGCAGCAGGCTTATTTGCCTTGATTTCCTCCAGCCATGCATCGTCAATGATGATGGGCATCAAGTTTGCATCGGGGAAATAGCGGTAGTCTGCTTCTGTTTCTTTGTTACGCATTGCCATGGTTTTGCCGGAAGCATCGTCAAAACGTCTGGTTTCCTGCACCAACTCTTCAGTTTCAAACTCTAAAGCATCTATGTGGCGCTGCGATTCATAACGAATGGCGCGCTCAATGGCTTCAAAGGAACTCATATTTTTAATTTCAGTACGAACGCCAAATTCTTCGCTGCCCTCGGGACGAACAGAGATGTTAACATCGCAACGCATTGCGCCTTCTTCGCATTCTGAAATGCCACCGGAGCGGAACATAGATTTTAACTTGTTTAAGTACGTTACAACCTCTTCGGCACTTCTGAAATCAGGCTGGGTAACAATCTCAATCAGAGGCACGCTGGTACGGTTAAAATCTACGTAAGAATATTTACCACTGTGAACCAGTTTGCCGGCATCTTCTTCCATGTGAATCTGCTTGATGCGGATGTCACGGGTGCCCATAGATGTCTTTAAGGTTACACAACCATTAGTACAGATGGGGTGATTAATCTGTGTAATCTGATATGCACAGGGCAGGTCGGGGTAGTAGTAATTTTTCTTATCGAAGGTAGTGTATTTGTTAATGTCGCAGTTCAGCATAAGGCCAGCTGTAACCGCAAGCTCAACAACATGTTTGTTCATAATGGGGAGCATACCCGGCATACCGCTGCAAGCAGGGCATACACAATCGTTCGGTTCCTTTGCAGCAGAATGACCACCGCAGGAACAGAAAATTTTTGATTCGGTGCTGAGCTCAACGTGAGTTTCAAGACCGATGACAAGTTCATAATTCATCTTATTTGCCCTCCTTTTCTACACAAGCGGCAAGGCTGAGTAAGGTGCTTTCACCAAAATGCTTACCTAAAAGCTGAACACCGCCAGTTGCCAGTGCCGGAATGCCGATGAGGTTAGCCAGTGCTGTGAAAACGGATTCTTTAAACACGGTTTTAAAAGCATCGTGAATGTCATAAGCCTCATAAGCTGTTTTGCTGCATACAGGTGTTAAAACAGCATCGTAGCTTTCCATCAGCTTTTCAAACTTTTCATACATAACACGGCGAACCTTTAAAGATTTATCGTAGCAATCCTTGTAGCGGTTTTTAGAAAGCACATCAGAGCCATACAGAATCACTGCTTTTGTCAGGAAGTTAAAGCCCTCGGTTCTGGAGTTGACATACAACTCGTCAATGTCCTTATATTCTGCTGCACGATGACCGAACTTAACGCCGTCGTAACGGGAAATGTTATTACAGGTTTCGGCGGTCATCAAAATCTGCCATGCGGTGTTTGCTGTTTCAAACACGTCAAAGGAGATTTCTTCAACAGTCACACCAGCGGCACGCAGGCTATCGGAAAAAGCATTTACACGCTTTTTTGTTTCGTCATCTGCTTTGTCAAGCAACTCTTTAACGATGGCAACTTTTTTGCCGGAGACACCCTTGATGGAGTAGTCATAAGATTCGTTTCTCAGACTTGTGCCGTCCTTTTCATCGTGTCCGGCGATTGTCTCCATAATTTCTTTGATGCCGGAAGCGTTTTGTGCATATACGCCAATCTGCTCACCGGATGCTGCACAGGAGATGACGCCATAGCGGGAAACAGTACCGTAGGTGGGTTTTAAAAAGTCGACGCAGGAAGTAGCAGCGGCACGTCTTGTGCTGCCGTTCATATCCACCCCCAAAGCGGCCTTTATTTCACCCTTTGCAACCAGGTCTGCAGCAGCGCCGCAGAGAGTGCCTTCCTGTTTTTCATAGTGAGAAAACTCACCAACGAGATCAAGGCCAAATTCGCCCACGTTTGTTTTGCCGGCAACAGAATAGCCTTTATTCTCTAAACGGACAACAGCTTCAGCGCTAAAGAGAGGTTTAAAGCCCTCTAACATTTTTGAGCCGGCAGAAGCTTCTACATCCTTAACTAAAATTGTATCATCAACGGCAATGTTGCCGCCTGATTTTGTACGATAATTGTTCATTTTTTTGCACCTCACTTTACAAGTCTGGGTACCTGCCAGCTGTCTTCACTACGTTCGGGAGCACCGCCAAGCAGGCTCTCTCTTGTAAAGGGCTGGTTGCGTACATCGTCGCGTAAAACATTGGTCATTGGCATAACGTGAACCATGGGTTCAACACCGTCGGTATCTGTTTTTGCCAGAATTTTCTCATTGTCAGCCATTTCGGTGAAAATGTTCTGCACAAGCTTTTCTTCATCTTCGGTTAAAGCAATTTGATTCAGCTGCTGTGCGTTAGAGAATGTGGAACGCTTACCGACAGACTGCTTGCCTGTGGTAACAGGACCGCTTGCGCGACCGGCTAAGGCGTTTGTGCTGCCTAACAGATGAACATCTTCAAGCTGCTGGTTGGTTACGTTGCTGGGTGCACCAAGGAGCAGGTCTTGTGCATTACCATTTAAGGGGAATGCAATAACATCAATGATTTTTTCTTCATCGGTTAAGAGCATAACGATACGGTCAATGCCCGGTGCCATACCGGCGTGAGGCGGTGCACCATACTGGAATGCAGTGTAAAGAGCGTTGAAACGTTTTTTCAGCTCTTCTTCGGGGTAGCCGGCAATTTCGAATGCCTTTTTCATAATATCAATATCGTGGTTACGAACAGCACCGGATGCAAGCTCAATGCCGTTACCAACTAAATCATACTGATATGCTAAAATTTCGGTGGGATTTTTATGAAGCAGTGCATCCATCCCGCCCTGAGGCATTGAGAATGGGTTGTGGGTGAAAATGGTTTCACCGGTTTCTTCGTCTTCTTCGTACATGGGGAAGTCAACAACAAAGCAGAACTCAAATGCATCTTCATTTATTAAGTCAAGCTGTTCTTTTTTTGCCAGCCAGGTACGAATCATGCCTGCTTTTTTCTCGGTGTCGTTTTTCTTGTCATCACAGATAAAGAATAGGGTTTCGCCCTCTTTAACACCGGTGATGGTAGTGATTTCTGCTTTTTGTTCATCACTCAAGAACTTGGCAATGGGGCCGGCAAATGCACCATCTTTTAAAGTGATGTAACCTAAGCCACCAAGACCAACCTCAGGAGAGGTTGCAAACTTAAGAGAATCTTCAAAGAACTTTTTAGACTTACCCTGACAGCCTGCCACAATACCGCGAACAGGTTTGCCTTTAAAAGCAGGGAAGTCAACCCCTGCAAAAAAGTCTGTTAAGTCACAAATTAAGAGGGGGTTTCTCAGGTCAGGTTTATCGGAGCCGTAAGTCATCATAGCGTCAGCATAAGTGATGCGGCGGAAAGGTTTTGGTGTAATCTTTTTATCAGAGAATTTTTTAAAGGTTTCGTAGATGACATCTTCGCACACATCCAACACTTCTTCTTGTGTAGAAAATGCCATTTCAAAGTCAAGCTGATAAAATTCACCCGGAGAACGGTCAGCACGGGCATCTTCATCACGGAAGCAGGGTGCTATCTGGAAATAGCGGTCAAAACCGGACACCATTAAAAGCTGCTTAAACTGCTGGGGTGCCTGAGGCAGTGCATAGAACTTGCCTGGGTGCTTACGGCTGGGAACCAAAAAGTCTCGTGCACCCTCGGGGGATGATGCAGTCAGAATTGGGGTCTGCATATCCAAGAAGCCCTTATCTTCCATCTTGTTTCTTAAAAAGCGGATGATTTGTGAACGCTTAACAAGATTATCGTGGTTCTTAGGGTTTCTCAGGTCTAAATAGCGATATTTTAAGCGAAGCTCATCCTTGCTGCCTCTTGATGCACGTACATCAAAGGGAAGCTTGTTTAAGCTTTTGCCAAGCACCTGCAGAGAGTCTGCAACCAGTTCAACACAACCGGTTTCAATTTTATCATTGACAGTTTCGGGGTCGCGCTTGTTCACAACGCCGCTGACTGAGATAACAGTTTCACGGTTAATGTCCTTTACTAAAGATTCATCGTGTACAACAACCTGTGTTACACCGGTATAATCCCGAAGGTCAATAAAAATAACGCCACCGTGGTCACGCACAACGTCAACCCAGCCTGCAAGCTGAACGGTTTTGCCGATGTGCTCGTCACGTATGTCGTTGCAAAATAGTGTTCTATACATGCGTATACCTCCCATTTTTCGGTAAAATAAAAGTCCCGGAAATATAAAAAATTATATTTCCGGGACGAGTAAACTAAGAAATTTAACCCGCGGTGCCACCCGCATTGACACAAAAAGTGTCCGCTTTTATATTAAGTTATAGGCAAGGCAGAGTGTTCCCATACTTACTACTCGTCTCAAATGCGCTTCCAGTCCATGACGCATTCTCCCTGTCAGACTTTCCTCAAAAGCAGAGTCTCCACTAAAATAGTATAACAAAAAAAACATATGTTGTCAACCACGGATTCTATTATAAAGGAAGAATTTTATTTTTCGTCCTTATAAATTTCCTTAAAGTATTTATAAGTGTCAACCTTTAATTCACCGCAAGCGTCTTCGTCACAGGCAACAATGCCGGCGGGATGCATCTGCAGAGCACTGATGGTCCAGGCATGATCAACGCCACCTTCAACACAATGGCGCAGTGCGCGAGCCTTGTTGTGACCGCTGATTAAGAGCAGAACTTCTTTAGAATCGCAAACAGTGCCAACACCAACCGAAAGAGCAGTCTTGGGCACTTTGTCAGGGTCGTTATCAAAGAAGCGAGAGTTGACAATTAAAGTATCCTGTGTCAGTGCGCGTACACCTGTGCGAGAGGTGAGAGATGTAAAGGGTTCGTTAAACGCAATGTGACCGTCAACGCCGCTACCACCTAAGAACAGGTCAATGCCGCCATAAGATGCAATTTTGTCTTCATAGCGCTGGCATTCAGCATCAAGGTCATCTGCCATACCATTTAAGATGTTAATATTTTCAGCAGGAATATCAATATGATTAAAGAAATTATCGTGCATAAAGAACCAATAACTCTGGTCGTGTTCTCTCGGCAGACCAACATATTCATCCATATTAAATGTTACAACGTTTTTAAAGGTGACTTTGCCAGCCTTATTCATTTCAATCAGTCTTTTATAAACACCCAGGGGAGAGGACCCTGTGGGGAGACCCAAAATGAAAGGGCGGTTTTCCTTGTGAGCGTTAATGGCATCAGCAATATGCTGTGCTGCCCAGGCACACATTTCGTCGTAATTGTTCTTGATAATCAGTTTCATTTTTTTCACGCTCCAAAATTGAATTGGGATGTGCACGACATCCTAAATTTTATTATACTTTTTTTGGACAAATTTGTCTAGTATTTTTTTAAAAAATTATGGAAAAATTCTTGAAAGAACTGTTTTTCGAATATCCATAAGTGTATCTTTGCAGATTTGTTTTTCATAGTCATCTTCTGCCAGTTTAATCGTTTCGTTTGCGGCAATTAAGCGTTTTATGGCGTTTCCGATATTCTCTTTGTAAGCCAGAGAAAGGGATGAAAGCTCAGATGCAAATTTTTCGTCGGTGTCTTTTGAAACGGCAGCAGCATAAAAATCAATAACTTCATCATTTTCTCTTGAGGGGAAGTATTCGTGGGGCGCAGTTGCATCAAAGAAGCAAAGATTTAGTTCCCGGATAATAATCATATCAAGGCTGTTTGGGTCAAAGGCACAATGGTAACGCTCAACTGTCATACCATTATCTAAGGCGTTTTGAGCCAGTTTCTTTAAAAATGTGGATTTTCCGGTGCCGGGTCGACCTTTAATGAAATATCGTTTACACCCCTCGGTTAAAACGTCAATGTAATCCATAGAACCATTGATTGTAGCGGCACCAAAGAAGCGGTCATAAATAGTAGCACGATGACCGGTTTTATGTCCGTCAATTAGTGAGGTGGCAGTGTCTTCGCATAAGCGGTTTAAAGCGTTATAGTCTGTTGAATCAATATATATTTTTTCCCAGTCATCGTGTATTTTTTTAGCAGCAACAAAATACTCGGTTGCTTTATCCAAATGATTTTTACAAAGTGACAGATTTTGGTTTTCAAATAAAGAAGCAAGGTCAAAACGAGGTTCATAAAGCGGCTGGTTGACAACACCTGTTCCCAGTTCAGGGAAGAAAATTCCCTCCAGTGAATTATCCAGTGAATTGTGTATCATATCAAGCTTTAAATGTCCCTGTTTGGCGGCAGCATAACATTCACGTATTAAAGCTGCTGCTGTTTTTCTCGGGTATCCCTGTAGTCTTACCACATCCCGGTATTTGCTGATTTCGTTTTCTAAAAAGCCGGCGCGCCCCTTACATCCGTTTGTTGTCAGAAAAAAATGACGTTCCAATTGATTGGCTCCTTTCAATCTTCTTATAACAAAAGTATATGCAGAGGTGCCTTGGCGGTATGAATCAAAGCTTTAGAGAAGTGACTGAATGTAATAAATGATGCCTACAACCACAGAGGATAAAATGCCATAGACAATAACAGGTCCTGCAATGGTGAATATTTTAGCTGCAAGGCCAAGTACTAAGCCCTCGCTTTTAAATTCCATAGCGGGGGAGACTACGGAGTTTGCAAAGCCGGTGATGGGCACAATGGTACCTGCGCCTGCATGCTTTGCGATTTTATCATATACCCCGATGCCTGTGAAAAATGCGCCCAAAAATATCATTGTGACACAGGTTGCGCCGGAAGACATCTCCTTGTCAAACCCTAAAGACTTAAATCCGTCCATAATAAGCTGACCGATGCAGCAAATAATACCGCCAACTACAAAAGCAAGCAATATATCTTTTAACAGATGAGAGTTAGGCGTTTTCTTTTCCACCATTTTCTGATATTCTTGTTTTGTCATATTCTATCTCCTGCTTTCTTGTGCCATAACAAGCACAGCGTTTGAATGTGTGTTTGGATTTGCAGCAATATAATGACATAGCACGCTGAGGCATAATACGGTTATAATAACAAAAACCGTAGCAAGCCTGATAAGTGAAAGTTTCATTTTGGTTTATCTCCCTTAAAGTGCGTTTGCTATTATTATTTATGCAATTTTATAATTTATTCTTTTTACTTGCTTTTTTTTCAAGGGTTTAGTAAAATAATATCTAATAAAAAGAAGGGAGCAAAAACGGATGGGTAAAAAATTGTTTGGCTTTATTTTTGCACTGTTTTTTGTTTTGTTTTGTATTGAAGTTTATGATGGCATTCGTTTTGCTGACCAGACAAAGGTGACATATGTTGATTTGAAAAACGTGGCGGAAAAAAGCAATTTGCAGGATGAAGATTATGATTTGATTTTTGCTCAAACCGGATTGGGGAGAGTGGCAGTAGAGGATTTGCGAAAAGCAGAGAACGATTTTTATTCTGTGCTTGCCGCCTTTCAGACGCAGAAAATGTGCCCGGCTACGTATCAACGTTGTTATTTGTTCTTTCCCACCACAACGGCGGATGTGCTGCGTGATGAAGCGGGACATAATAGTGACCTTACACTTCCACCTCTTCAAAAGGGAGATATTTTAATTACCAAATCCACAAAAACACTGTTATATCGTCATGGGCACGCGGCAATCATTACAGATGCCGAAAACGGAAGAGCCATTGAAGCCATGATGCTGGGGACGGTTTCGGGGCGCACATTTGTTGATAATTGGAAATCGTACAGAACGCTTATGGTACTCAGACCAAAGGCTGAAAAGGAACAGATAGATAATGCTGTCAGCTTTGCAGAAAGAAAGCTTTTGCGTGTTCCTTATCGCTTGCTTGCAGGTCTTTTTGGGAAAGACCAATCCGGGCGAGAAAGTGTAACCTCGACGCACTGTTCGCATCTTGTTTGGCAGGCATACAAGGTGGCAGGGATTGATTTGGACGCAGACGGCGGGTGGTTTGTATCGCCCAGCGATATTTCCCAATCTCAAGATGTTGAGGTTGTTTTTTCTTATGGTTTTGGAGAAGAAAGTAAATGGTAAACCGGATATAGACAATTTGCATAATAGTTTTTTTGTAAAAATTTAAAAATATTAAGGTTTTACTATTGAAAAGTGGATATTCTTTGTGATATAATATTTGGGCGTGGCTGGAAACTAGCCATTCCTTTGGTTAAAAAACCAAATTGAGGAAATAGTAGGAGGACGAAAGAAAGATGAGTAGTGTATTAGACAAAAAGGAAAAGAACACAGTTGACTTCACCATGACAGTCAAAGCAGATGTTTTTGCTGAAGCAATGGATCGCGCATTCAAAAAGAATGTTAAGAATATTGCGATTCCCGGTTTCAGAAAGGGTAAAGCACCCAGAAAACTGATTGAAAGAACTTATGGTGAGGCAATTTTCTATGATGATGCAATAGATTTTGTTTTCCCTGCTGAATATGAAGCAGCAATCAAGGAACTCGAATTAGAACCCGTTGATGTTCCAAAGCTGGACGTTAAGGAAATTGGTAGCGGTAAAGATTTGGTTATGGCTATCAGCGTTACCGTTAAGCCTGAAGTAACTTTAGGTGAATATAAAGGTATTAAACTGGAAGAAATTGTACATACTGTTGAAGACGCTGACGTTGACCGCGAGCTGACTCAGAAGCAGGAAAGAAATTCCCGCCTGGTAACCGTTGAAGACCGTGCAGTTAAAGAAGGTGACATTGCAAACATTAACTTTGAAGGTTTTGTTGATGACGTTGCTTTCCCCGGTGGAAAAGGTGAAAACTATGACTTAACCATCGGCAGTGGTCAGTTCATTCCCGGTTTTGAAGAACAGATTGTAGGCAAGAACATTGGTGATGAATTTGACGTTAATGTTACTTTCCCCGAAGAATATCATGCTGAGGATTTAAAGGGCAAGCCTGCTGTGTTCAAAGTTAAGGTAAACAGCATACAATATAAAGAACTGCCTGAACTGGATGATGAATTTGCAAAAGATGTCAGTGAATTTGACACTTTAGATGCATTAAAAGCAGATATCCGGGCAAAATTAGAAGCAGAAGCGGAAAAAACTACCAAACAGGAAAAAGAAAATGCAGCCATTGATAAGCTGGTTAACGAAACCGAAATCGATGTACCTGACTGCATGATTGCAAATCGTGTTGAAAGCATTATCCGCGATAACAATATGCGTATGGCTCAGCAGGGTCTTACCTTTGAACAGTATCTGTCTTTCATGGGTAGCACCATTGACCAGTTTAAGGAAATGATGCGTCCTAATGCTGAAAAGCAGGTAAAAGCAAACCTGATTTTAGAAGCAATTGTTAAGAAAGAAGCTTTTGAAGTTACCGATGAAATGCTGGATGCTAAGATTGTTGAAATGGCTGAAATGTACAAAATGGATGCAGATAAGCTGAAAGCAAACTTAGTTGAAGCAGATAGCGACAACTTAAAAGAAGACATGAAAATGGAAATGGCTGTAGCTTTGATTGTTGACAACGCTAAGTGGTCTAAAGCAAAGGCAAAGGCTGCAAGCAGTGATGCTGCAGAGAAGAAGCCGGCTGCAAAAAAGACTACTACAACCAAAAAAGCAACAGAAACCAAGACAACTGCTGCTAAAAAAACAACTACTACAAAGAAAACCACAACTAAGAAAACCGAGCAAGAATAATGCGGAGGTATAACCAATTATGAGTTTAGTTCCTGTTGTCGTTGAACAGACAAATCATGGCGAACGTTCATATGACATTTTTTCCAGGCTTTTAAAAGACCGCATCATCTTCTTATCTGAAGAAGTGAATGATGTAACGGCAAGCCTTGTTGTTGCACAGCTTTTATTCTTAGAGGGAGAAGACCCCGATAAGGATATTCAGTTTTACATCAACAGCCCCGGTGGCTCTATCACCAGCGGTATGGCAATTTATGACACAATGCAATACATAAAATGCGATGTGTCAACAATCTGCGTAGGTATGGCGGCAAGCATGGGAGCGTTTTTGCTTTCTGCTGGCGCTAAAGGAAAGCGTTTTGCTCTTCCTAACAGTGAAATTATGATT
>JAZSJR010000150.1:0-1894 GCA_045534415.1 Clostridia bacterium | reverse complement strand
GAAATGTGAACTAAACCGTCAACACCGCCGATGTCAACAAATGCACCGAAGCTTGTGAGAGATTTTACAATACCGGTGTATTTTTTGCCAACTTCAGCAGCTTCCCAGAATGCATTTTCAAGCTCATGCTTCTGAGCCATTAAAACGGTCTTGATGTTACCAACAATACGTTTTCTGCTCTTGTTGAGTTCTAACACTTTAAAGGGAACGGTTTTGCCAACGAGTTCGTTTAAGTCAGTGAGATACCGGTCGTTTGCAAGTGATGCAGGAACGAAAACACGGAAGCTCTTATATGTAACTATAATACCGCCGTTAACAACGCCATCTACTTTCCCTTCCAGAATATCGCCGTTTTCACGAGCTGCTTCGATTGCATCCCATGTTTTAAAGGAATCGAGCCGCTTCTTAGAAAGGGTGATTTTGCCTTCCACGTCATTAACACGGACAACATATCCTTGAATTTCGTCGCCAACCTTAACAATGTCTTCAGGTGTCAGATTGGGATCGTCTGAAATCTCAGAAGCGGGAATAACACCGTCCTGCTTAACGCCTAAGTCTACAATTACTTCTGTAGGACCGACTTCAATTACAGTACCGGTTACAACGTCTCCTGTGTTGATTGCTTTCAGAGATTCTTCTAAGAGTGTTGCAAAGTCTTTGTCTTGGTTTTCCATCTTGTTGATAGCCTCCTTAATTATAACTGCCGGTGTTGATGCACCTGCAGTAATTCCAACGCGCTTGTTTTGAAACCGCTTGATATCACCTAATGCCTCGATTGACTCGGCACAGTAAGCCTCAGGGCAGACGCCTTTGCAAATCTGATAGAGCTTTTGGGTATTGGAACTGTTTTGCCCACCCAATACTATCATTACGTCTACTTCGCCTGCAAGCTTTTGTGATTCAGCTTGTCTCTCCTCAGTCGCATTACATATTGTATCAAATATTACTGTGTTTTGGCAAGTTTTTTTTAAAAAAAATATTATTTTTTTGTAAATATTTTTATTAAAAGTCGTTTGCGCCACAATGCAGACTTTATTTTCAGTGGGTAAAAAGGCTTCTGCCTGCTCCAAATTTTCAATAATAATGGCAGAATTTTCACACCAGCCGTTAATGCCAATGACCTCAGGATGCCGACAGTCACCAATAATGATAATCTGACAACCCTCATCGTGGTGGGTGCTGACTAAGTTGTGAATTTTTTTCACAAAGGGGCAGGTTAAATCAAGATAGCTGATGTTTCTGCTGTCTAAAGCCTGATATACACTTTTTGGCACGCCGTGTGTGCGGATGATAACGATTGTGTCATCTGTTACCTTTTCTAAATCATCAACCGATATAACGCCTTTTTCTGCTAAATCATCCACCACCTGAGCGTTGTGAATGATGGGTCCTAAGGTACAATATTTTTTATCTGTTTCTTCGGCGCATTGATATGCCTTATCCACGGCGCGGGCAACACCGAAGCAAAATCCGGCGGTTTTGGCTACTCGAAGGTCCATTGTGCGGCCTCCTTTTTAACTGGCTTTTCACCGTAACCAGCCATATGCAGAATTTGCTGTAATAAATAATCGCTGATTTCCTGCAATTCTTCACCAGTTAATTTTTCGCCATTGCTGCTTTTGGCATATACAGGTTTTCCAATATACACATTTATCTTGGAAAGAAAACGATATTTGCCGGAGATTGCCACAGGCACAATGGGGGCGCCGGTTCTTTCAGCCAGCATAGCAACGCCGGCTTTTGCAGCGTGTTCTTCGCCATCTTTCACGCGGTGACCCTCCGGAAAAATAGCAAAAGCTTTGCCGCTTTTTAAAGCTGAAAGTGCTGCTTTAATGGCACCAATATCACCGGTGCCTCTTGATACGGGAATAGCACCTGCCCAGCGAAACAGGGC
>JAZSJR010000201.1:0-3242 GCA_045534415.1 Clostridia bacterium | reverse complement strand
AGAGATAAGAAATAAACCGTAAAAGCGTTTAAGGCTTATTTCTTACATCTTACCCTCTGAGCCTGCCGGACATAAATATACTTATAATATATTATAACACAAATTATGTATAAAATAAATAGAAAACAAAAAAGAAATTTTACACAATAATTATAAGATTTTTATTTCCTTTTTTATGCACTTTTTCCATTCCTTGTTTTTCTTCCAGCGGTTGGCATTTAATTACCAAAAGCAATCATCCCCTTGTAGCGACAAATTAATTAAAATACACCGTGAAATGTTTTGACACTTTTCGTGTACTTTGTCACCTTTTTCCTGACTTTTCCTTGATTTTACGCCACCTTTGTGAAACATTTTCACGAGCTTCCATAATTATACATTTATTGGCAAAATATAGCTTGCAATTCCCCTTTCTGTAGTGTTATAATAACCTCAATAAATAAAAATTGTAAAAAATTGGTATATTTCTTTTTTACCGTATGAGGAGGAGCATTTACATGGAAAAAATTTCAGTTATCTTGGTAGATGACAACAAAGCACAAGTAAGTGATTTAGCAAAAGACATTGAAGCAGCAACTGACACAGAAATTGTCGGCATCGCCTATGACGGCGCGAGCGGTTACGATTTAATTATTGAAAAAAAGCCGGACGCTGTGGTCTTAGATGTGGTTATGCCTCGTATGGACGGTCTTGAACTTTTGGAGCAATTACAAAAAAGTGATATAACGAAAAAACCTGCCTGCATCGTTCTTTCTGCCGTGAATAACGACAACATCACAAATAAAGCTCTCAGTTTAGGCGCCCATTACTATCTTGTAAAACCTGTTGAAGATAACGAAATTATTATAAAGCGCATTCGTCAGGCAACCAAAACCCAAAACGGAGCAGTTCTACAAAACTCAAGAGAAGCACTTGAAAATTTCTCCCTCACCCATTCCCAGTCTTTGAAAAAATTACCCCCTATTAATCAGGAAAATTTAGAAACCATTATTACAAACGTGATTCATGAAATCGGTGTTCCGGCGCATATTAAAGGATATAACTATCTCCGCGAGGCAATCAGCCTGTGTATTCAGGACAAGGAGTTTATTAATTCCATCACAAAAATGCTTTATCCTACCGTGGCACGCAACTACCAAACCACTTCCTCCCGGGTAGAGCGTGCCATCCGCCACGCCATTGAAGTTGCCTGGAATCGTGGCAGAGAAGAAATTTTAAACAGCATTTTCGGTTACACCATTGACACCAACAAAGGCAAACCCACAAACGGCGAGTTTATTGCCATGATTTCTGACTCTATCCGATTAAAAATGAAAAATACCGTTAACTACTAACGTATATAACAATGCCTTTTGCATTGCTATATAAAAGACGCTGTTTTTAGCCCCCCAAAAACAGCGTCTTTCTTTTTTTACTTATCAGAAACAATCATTTGTCCGGTTTCTTCATCAAACAAGCTGTCATCATTGCTGATCCAGCGTGCTACCGGAATAATGCGGTATTCGTCCATCGTATCTCTGACGATTACCTCTTTAATGCCTGCATTGATAATCATGCGCTTACACATGCTGCAACTATTTGAACCAGGAAAAACCTCACCGGTTTTTGCATCACGGCAAGCAAGATACAGGGTCGAACCCATCATATCTCTGCGGGACGCACTGATAATGCAGTTTGCCTCAGCGTGAACAGAACGGCAAAGCTCATAGCGTTCACCGGATGGAATGTTCATTTTTTCCCGCAGGCAATGGCCTAAATCAATACAGTTTTTTCTTGATCTTGGTGCTCCGGTATAACCTGTTGAAATGATTTCATCATTCTTTACCAGAATTGCACCATAATTTCTGCGCAGACAGGTTCCTCTTTCTGACACTGTCTGGGCAATGTCCAGATAATAATTAATTTTGTCGCGTCTATTCATCGACACCTGCCCCCTCTTTATGAAATTTTATTTTTCCAGCGCGTGAATTTTATCAATTCGTGTCTGGTGACGTCCGCCTTCAAATTCAGCGTTCATATAAGCATCCAAAATGTTCTTTGCAAGGTCAGGACCGATGACACGGCCACCCATTGCAATCACATTTGCATTGTTGTGCTGCTTGGTTTTTTCAGCCATATATTCGTTGCAAAGGAGTGCACAGCGAATGCCATCAATTTTATTTGCTGCAATGGAGATACCGATACCGGTACCGCAAAGCAGAATGCCAAATTCATAATCGCCGCTTTTTACTTTATCACAAACTTCTTTTGCAATATCAGGATAGTCCACGCTTGTTGCGTCAAAAACGCCACAATCAGTAACTTCCTTTCCTTTGGATTTTAAATGTTCAACCAGTACGCTTTTGAGTTCATATGCGCCGTGGTCACTGCCAATAACTATCATTTTTTTGCCTCCTGTTTATTTTATGTTTCGCCCTTGCCGGGCTTCATACTCTCTTTCAGCCTGAGATGCCCGCAAATAAAGGGGTGACACCTCATTATAATGTTTTTGTTTGTCTGCCTCTAAAAGCTGATATCCCAGCTCTGCCACAGCACCACCCCGGATAACGCCGGCGCCTTGTACTGCCAAAATTGCCTGCTCACTTAAGTTATCTAAAAGCGAAATGCCATCACCACACAGCATACATTCTTTGCCCATAAGGTATGCAGAAAGTTCCTGCGCCGTCATAACTGATGGTTCTAAAACAGTTTCACCTGCTTCGTCATACGCCGCTGAGTAAACTTCATCACATCTTGCGTGAACACAAGCCACACGAAGACCTTGATATGCACGGATGTTTTCAGCCAAAATCTGTAAACTGGATACAGGAATCACAGACTTTTCATAGCTTTGTGCAAAGCCTTTTGCAGTTGCCACACCAATGCGCACGCCGGTAAAAGAACCGGGACCTACACCACAGGCATAAGCATCAATTTCAGGAAAAGCTATCCCCGTCTGCCGGAGGAGTTCCTCAACCATGGGAAGCAGCTTCACCGAATGATTTTTTCCATTATTTATGGTATATTCACCAAGTAACACACCGTCAGCCACAATGCCGACAGCAGCCGCATCTGACGATGCATCTAAGCCTAAAACTATCATCCCACAAGCTCCTTAACGGTAATGCGGCGACCATTTTCACCGTTGCGCTCCAGCAAAATTTCAAACCTGTTTTGTGGAAGCAGTTCCTCTGCCCGCTCCGGCCATTCGATAATAGCAATGCCGTCGCCACCCACAAATTCTTCAAAACCCACTTCATACA
>JAZSJR010000125.1:0-12237 GCA_045534415.1 Clostridia bacterium | reverse complement strand
CCCCATGTCAGGCTTTTTTTTATCTTATCCTATCATATCCACTTCTGTCAAGACTTCACCGGATTCTATTGCACGATTATATGCAAGGGTTGCAATACACAAATCAGGGCTGCCCATACCAACAAGTTCACACATTAAACGTTCACTGTCACTAGTTCTACCCTCTTTTTTCCCTGCAGCAATATCCGGAAGTTCTGCTGCAAAATCATCTTCTGTAATCTCGCCACGATGCGCCATAGGTAAGAACTGACCGCGATGAAGCCCCTGAGCAATATGGTCAAGATAGAGTTTATCAAATTTTCTGGCAATATCATCTGATACTTCCTGGAAAGACCCCATGGTCAAAACAAGGCAACCGGGCTTGCACCAGGGTTCTTCAACCAAAACAGCATCGGCTGTGGTAAGGGTAATAATAACATCAGATTCCCTGCACGCCTCTTCATTGCTTTCATAAGGTATAATGTCAAAATCCGCATCCGGGAAATAAGAGGCAAACTTTTCCCGCGCTTCTTTTGAGATATCGCAAATGCGCAGTTCTTTAATTTTATGTACCTTGCTGATACAGGTTACGGCGTAAAAAGCCTGACGTCCCGCACCGACAACCGTAATAATGTCACTTTTAGCTGCCAGATATTTCATAGCAATAGCAGGCTGTGCACCGGTTCTGGCATCAGAAATCCAATCCCCGCACACCAGTGCCTTTAAAAAGCCGTCGCGAGGGTCTGTCACCAATATATTAGAACGAATAAAGGGCAAGCCTTTTTTCGGGTTATCACTATATCCGCCAACAACTTTAATGCCTGCCGAATCCAATGGACCAATGTAAGACGGCATAGAGTTAAACCAACCGTTAACCCCAAGACTACTCATATCGGTTGTAATTTTCGGGGGCATAATAACCTTTTTCTCCCCATACCATTTCCAAACATTTTCAACTGATTCAATGACATCCTCAATTGAAACATATTTTTTTACCATTTCATTTGTTATGATAACTGTTTTTTTATCCATTAAAATGCACCTCCATATCTCATTATTATCATATTATCATATTGTCTGACAAATTGCAATACATTTTTCAACTTTCTGTGCCTTTAAAATCTCTTTACATCTTAAAAGAAAGTTGGTATAATATGTTATGTAATGAAGGGAGTGTTCTTTTTGCAAGTAACACCGATTATAACAAAACAAAAATATGAATCTGTCGCAGACCAGATTGTTCTTTTAATACGAAATCATACCTTCAGTGAAGGAAGTCCTCTCCCCACAGAAGCTGAGCTTGCTTCAATGTTTCAGGTAGGCAGAAGTTCTGTCCGCGAGGCAATTAAAAGCTTACAGATGGCAGGCATTTTAACCTCAACTGCCGGACGGGGTACTTTTGTATCAGACAATGCCATGATTGCCATTGCCCATACAGATTTAGGTGAATTGCTTCTTGACGAGGGCGCTCTTACTGAATTAATAGAGATTCGTTGCATTTTAGAACCTGCCGCCGCTGCACTTGCTGCCAAACGGCGCACAGATGAAGATATTGCTAAAATGCAAAATGCCATTCATCAAATGGAATCATTTGATGATAAGCAGCAACTTCTCAAGTTTGGCTATCAATTTCATCTGGCACTGATTGCAGCTTCGAAAAACCGTGTAATGACTCAGCTTCTTGACTCCATTTCTCTGCAGCTGTTATAAATTCGTGAGCGGGACTTTCTGACCTACGAGATATACAAGCGCGACTCAACAACCCACCGTGAAATCTTAAATGCCATTATTGCACAAAACGAAAGCCTTGCAAAAGACTTAATGCTTCGGCATCTGACAACAGACTACGCCGCCTATAGTGCCAGATAACGTTAAAAACACAAAAATTTTTGGTGTTTAAAGCCATCCTTATTATAATGATAAGGATGGCTTTTTCTTTCGGCAATTTTCTCTATATAAGAAAACGGCAGACACTTTGTGCCTGCCGCCAAATCATTTTTTAATCAACATAAGCATCTAAAACCACTCTGTCCGCCTCAAAATCCCCTTGCAAATCATAAGCTTCTGAGAGCAAGGATTCCTCATAAGCGTCAAAATCCTCGTGTGTCTCCAAATGGTCATAAGAATTTCGTGCGGCGTCAATCCAACGAATCAACTGCCCCTCGTGAAAATAAAAACGCATTTCCTCACTGCCCTTTGAAAGCTTTACAAAATATAAAACATCATTCTGAAAATAATATTCTCTTACATACTCTAAATTGTGAGTACCATATGCATCTTTTTCAATCACAACTTTGCAAAGTGAATTTTTATCGCTGTAACGCTTCACGCCTCGTGTATCTTCACTAACAGTCAGTGTAGAAAGGTTTTTATCTGCTTCTCTCCACAAATTCTTTTTCTCATTTGACATTTTATTTAATTCTTCCCGGGTATACTCTTTTACCACCGGCGCGCTTTCCACCTCAGCCTCAGGCTTAGCCGCCTCTTCTATCACCACTTGAGGGGCATCCATCACCTCTTTATCTAACTGATAAAGCGAAGTTGCACAGCCTGTAAACAGTAAAATCGAAAGTAATAAAATAAGACCTAAATATATCCTTTTTCTCATATAAAATCTCCTTAGATAAAACAACCATTACACATTCCGCAAAAGAATGCGACCCATTCTTCTGCCATTATAAACTGCATCTTCCACCACAACCTGACCGCCAAAGCTCACAAAAATGCCCTGCTCAATCATTTCAATTTTAATCCGTTTTTCTTGATGCTTTACTCATTAAAGTAGGACCGGAAGAAATCAGCCAAAGGCATATCGCAAACAGCTTCTGCCATCCAGTAGTTACCCAGCTGATTACCACAGAGGTAGTTGATGTATGTCTTGCCGTTCCAGTCACAAATGTCAAGGTCTGTGTTATTCACGTTAAAAGCTGTTTGTAAACGCTCTCTTTCTTCCTCTGTAATTTCTGTGTAGTGAGGAGAGATGAGTCTATCATCATCAGAGGGCATTAAAATCGGGTTATAATAACCTACATACCAATCCTTAAAATCTTTGGTTCTATACATATAGTTCACATAGATTCTGCGGGGAAGCAGGCAGTCTGCCATAAGATAGAACCAACCATCAGAGTATTTAAGAGCCGGCCCACCGGTGCCGACGTCCTTAGAGAACGGCGTATCATAATCTAAAAATTCCCAGTTCACCAAGTCGGGAGACTTAGCAAAAAACATTGTCCAGCTATTGTGACCAATATATCTGCAGGGATAGTCCGTATCATACTTGTTTCCATACACGTGAGGGCCTGTTTCTAAAATAATATAATACCCAACTTCAGCATTACCTGCAATCTGTGAATTAAAATAAATCCACTCAGGATTTGTAAACAAGTCACGGTCTTTCCAGGTAACAAGGTCTTTGGTTTCATAAATACGAATGGTATCACGGCGTTTCATGTCCACGCCGGTTACATATAGGGTGTCACCATCAACAAAGGCAGAATGAAAATAACTGTCTGCTCCCACATAAGAAAGAAACTCACCGGTTTCAACATCACGGATGCCCGCCTGTCTTAAAACGGATGAATCCGTGCCTTTGCCCGGGTCAACCAATTCCATACGCATGAGTCTGCCTTTCCACATAAAAGGTGTCATCTCACCATTAGTGCTGCAGGCACCCAGCTTGCGGATTTTTGGATAGCCTTTTGTCATCAAAGTGTTTTTGTCATATAAAATTTCACTCATTCTAAACATCGCCTCCATGTTAATGGGGTATAAATCTGATTACAGCTCTAAGCTGATACAAAGCTATTTTTCATTGTATCATAGCACCTTTTGAAAAGCAATAAAAAACTGCCACAAAAAAACTTTTTGTGGCAGTTTTTTTACTACTTACAGTAACAGTCTATGTAGTGGTCAATAGCATTCTGAATGATTTCAACAGCTGCTTCAGGTCCTTGCACCTCGTCAACCGCTGTTTCCTTTCCCTCAAGCGCCTTATACACCGAGAAAAAGTGCTTCATTTTATCAAAAATATGTTTCGGCAACTGGTCAATGCTGGTGTATTGGCTGTAGGTGGGGTCACCATAAGGAATGGCAATGATTTTTTCATCATTACGTCCATTATCCACCATAGTAATCACACCAATGGGATAGCTCCGCACCAAGGTCATAGGCAAAATGTCCTCAGAACACAAAAGCAAAACATCAAGAGGGTCAAAATCCTCTGCATAAGTGCGTGGAATAAAACCGTAGTTTGCCGGATAGTGGGTAGAGGTATATAAAATTCTGTCAAGCATCAGCATACCGGTTTCCTTGTCCAGCTCATACTTCAGCTTGCCACCTTTGGGAATTTCAATAACTGTAATAAAATCTTTTGGACTAATGCGTTTTGGATTAATGTTATGCCAAATATTACTCATATGCTTCTCCTTTTCCTTATAACAGTGTAGCTCTTAGTTCCTCCGGACTTTTTGCTGAAAGATAAGTGGGGGCAATATCTAAAACGGTCTTGCAACCGCATACGCCCTCCTGCTTCATGCGGTGTGCCGCCCGGGCATACGCCACCAAAACAGAAGAAGTGAACTCAGGATTTGAATCCAGTTTTAAGCTATATTCAATAATATGCTTGTTTTCCCCATGTAATCCCGTTTTTCCACAGCGAATCACAAAACCGCCGTGGGGAATGCCGCTATTATCACGTCGAGGAGATTGTTCAGAAATAAAATGCACCGTTGTGTCATAATCAGCAAAGTAATTAGGCATGGTTTTAATTTCCTGTTCAATTTTCGCAAGGTCAGCTCCGTTTTCAGCCACAACAAAGCACTCTCTTGTGTGCTTTTGGCGAACAGATAAGGAGGGATTTTCGCCACTTCTTACTGCCTCTAACGCATTAGGAACAGGAATGGTATACTGCTTAGCATTTTTAACGCCCGCAATTCTGCGAATCGCATCAGAATGTCCCTGGCTAACACCCTTGCCCCAAAAAGTATAATCCGCACCGTCAGGCAGAATTGCACCTGCATACAAGCGGTTTAAGGAGAACATGCCCGGGTCCCAGCCAACAGAGATAATGGCAACATTGCCTGATTCTTTAGCTACCGCATCCACCTTTTCAAAATGCTCGGGAATTTTTGCATGGGTGTCAAAGCTGTCAATCACATTAAAGAACTTTGCAAGTGCAGGAGTCTGCACCGGCAAATCGGTTGCACTTCCGCCACAAAGAATCATAACATCAATTTTATCTTTAAACTTTTCAATATCATCCATATGATACACCGCTGCACCGGTCAGGGTTTTCACGGTTTCCGGGGCACGACGGGAAAAAATACCAACAAGCTCCATATCCGGATTTTGCAAAATGGCACATTCTGCGCCTTTGCCTAAATTACCGTAACCTGCGATTCCAATTCTAATTTTCATATTGTTCCTCATTTCCGTAACAGTAGTTCTTCTTTTATTATATCCCTCTCCCCCAAAAAAGTCAACAAATTCGCGACGTCTTACAATATTTTTCTTTTAAAAAAGGGCCACGGAAAAAATATATTTTTCCATGACCCTTTTTATGTATCTATTTTTTCGCGCCTTTATCGACATACATCATCTTATCGGCGTCGGCAATTGCTTTTGTAACATCCTTACCAACCATGGAGTAGCCCTTGGAAAGGCGAATGTCGCCATCCTGTATAAAGCGCTCCCGGGTAGCAAGTAAAACTTCAATAATAGCTCTTCCATCACACGTTCACCAATAACGGCAAACTCATCACCGCCAATCCGATAAACCGTGTATAGTGTTGAAGAAAATATTTCAGAAAGAACTGAGCCAACATATTTCAGCACGCGGTCACCCTCAGGATGACCTTTCGTATCATTTATCATTTTAAAGTTATCTACGTCAAACAAAATAATGCCTGTAGAGCCTCGCCCTTCGCCTTTTTGAAGGTCCTCTATCTTTTGGTTATAGGCAGTGCGGTTGTTAAGACCGGTCAGGTCGTCACGAAATGCCATTCGATACCATTTTCTTGCCTCATCAAATGTATGTATCTGCTTTCTAAGAGAAATATTATTACAAATAGTAACTGACAAAGCCACAAGTAAAGTAAAAAACAGTATAAAAACTAAAACGGTAAATGTTTGCATAGCTTTCCCTTCTCTTATAATTGTATGCCCTTATTTAAGTATATACTCATTTAAGGAAATTGTCAAGAGAATATATATTTATTAAAATATAGTTAATTTGAGGAGTTGATTATATGACTATAATTCGCTTACGTCTTGAAAAAACATTAAAAGACCGAAACGTCAGCCGATATGAACTCGCAAAATTAACAGGTATTCGCTATCAAATCATAGATAACTACTATAAAAATAAAGTAATTCGGTATGACAGTTATGTTCTCGCAAAAATTTGCAGTGTTCTCGGGTGTGACATCTGTGATTTATTGGAAAAGGTAGAAGACTAAAAGCGGTGGGTTAAATCCCACCGCTTTTTCATTGACTCCAACAAAAAAAGCGACGGATGAAAATCCGTCGCTTTCCTTTTGCTTTTTAATAACCAACCTTTTCCCAACATTCGAAGGGAGCTGCCAGTTCTTCGCTGATGTAAACCTGAGTCTTCTTGGTCTGGAGCATGGAGCTCGGCAGATAAGGAGTAATCGGGCCATGTGTGCAAAGACGGCTGGTCATTCTCTGCCATGAAGAGAATGTACCGCAGGTTGCCAATGCATGAACTTCAATTCTTTCCTTAGCACGCATTACATCTAAAGGACCGATGGTTGCAGCGCAAGGCGGAACGTTAGCGATATCACCGGACTGACCGAAGGTACCGTTTAAGGAGTTCTGCATGATGGTCATCGGATGCAGTTTTACGATCTGAGCCGGCTGATTGAGCCATTCTTCAATGTCGCCGCTGCCGATGAATTCGGGGATAGGATCAACGAAAGCCATGTGACCTGCCCAACCCGGAGAGGTAGAAGCAATATCAGCACCTGTGCCTTCAGTGATATCATCAATAATCTTGGAGTAATCCTTGATGTTTGCATTGGTCGGGAAGTGTACGTTTTCCATAGGCATACGCAGTTTTTCATCAATCTGCATATAGAGGTATTTGATCATAGAGTGAGCAAAACCTGCTTCGTATGTAATGGGAGCAATGTTACCTGCTTCATCTGCCCATTCATCTTCTGCTACAAGGTGAACCTTAGAGCAGTCAATGCCGAAGTAGTTGATGAGCTGTGCCAGAGGAATGTAAGTATCGGGTTCGGGGTTACCCAGAATCATTGTAAAGCTTTTGCCTGCTTCAGATGCTGCTCTGAGTCTTTCAAACAGAGTTGCAATCAGAACGGGATGAGGGTTCATCATAACCTTTACGTTAAATTCGGGATGCCACCAGTCTTCTCTTTTTTCCAGATCCTTGCCGCTGAGGCTACGAACATAATCGCAAACCTTCTTGTCCTTAAAAGGAACAAATTCATGAGGCTGGAAATCAAATTTTGTTGCCGGATCGGTAATAAAATTACTCATTGTTTTTTCTCCTTTATAAATTTTATTATTTGACTTAATGTATCTTCTCGCCACCTAAAATGACGTGTTTCACATCAAACTGGTGGTCGACGAATATAAGGTCAGCGCGCTTGCCTTTTGCAATGTCACCTCTGTCAGGAAGTGATAAAAGCTTCGCGGGGTTTTGTGATGCATATTTAAATACATCGCAGACAGAGCCGCCTGTATGAATCATCATATTATGGCAGGCAATATCCAAGGTTAACTTAGAGCCGGCAATATCACCGCCCCAGTCAAAGTTAATATCAAAAGCATCCTCAAGGCCGGGAATCGGCGGACCGTCTGCCACAAAAGAATCGGCAATCAGAATGATTTTATCCTGACCCTTAATTTTCTTAATTAGACGAATCATATAAGGATGTACGTGAACGCCCATAGAGTCACAAATGATTTCTGCATAAATTGCATCATTAAAATTAACAGTTTCGTCAACGCACACGCCACGAACTTCAGGATAATTCTCCAGTGTTCCTGTTGCATTGGTGTGATGAGTGCCCAGCTTTAAGCCATAAGGCATTAAGGCTTCAATCTGTTCCGGCGTTGCCTCAGAATGTGCTACAGAGAACACAATGTCAGGAATCTCACGTTTAACAAATTTAACAAAATCTAAAATGCCTTCACGTTCAGGAGCCACGCACCAAACCTTGGCAAAATCCTTAGCCGCCAAAACAACCTCGGCATAGTCTTTTTCAACAATGGCGTCTTTCCAGACGTTCTTTTCCTTGTCACAGCCAAAATCGGGGTTTAAGTAAGGACCCTCCATGTAAACACCGATAATGTTCTGACACTCACCGGCTGCCTTTGCATCTTTAAACTTTTTAATGGCATCTAAATGCTCCTGCTTGTTCATGCTGTAGAAAAGTGCCGGCAGAACAGAAGTTACACCGTGCTTAAGCAAAGTATTAGAGCATTTAATCGGGTCATCGTGAAAATATGTATCACCGTCGGCATGGGTATGAATGTCAATGAGACCGGGACCTACGAAAAGACCGCCTGCATCAATCACTTCACAACCTTCAGGAACCGACAGGTTTTTAGCTGCACCAAAATCAACAATCTTGTCATCTTCCATTAAAAGAACGGCATTGGGGATGTAATGATCCTTCATGACAAGTGTCGCATTGATAATCGCACGCATCAAATCAACTCCTTTTAAACACTACTTTCTATTATACCTGTAAAAACCGTTTCTGTCAATTGTTTCTGTGGGAATTTTTGCGCAGAAAAAGGCCTTGCAAAAGCAAGACCTTTTGGAGGATTACTCATTTTTAAATCCATAGTCATTAAAGAATGCATCGTTTAAAATATTGTAGATTATTTAGAAGAAAAAGCTTCACAAGAGGTAGACGACAAAACCTTCTGCAAAGCCCTTGGCTATACCCCGGCACACCTTTTTCGCAAATTTAAAAAAGCTGATTTTTCATTGAAAACTCCACGTTAAGCCTTTCGTGTTGTCGGAAATGTTTGAGGAATTTTAGCAAAAAAAGTCATTAAAACATCTTTGATTTTTCAAAAATTTTGACAAGAATTAACCCTATGATAAGACCGGCGATACCCTGCACTCCATTTGCTGGAATATTAACAATAGACGGTGCAAAACCATACAGAAATCCCTCAAATATAAAGTATCCAAGAATCATTTCAATTTCTGCTAAAGCTCCGCCGATAATTCTTGCAGCTGTGCTACCAATTTTGTTATGCATACCCCTAAAGCAAAAATGTGCAACAATTGCCATAATACCTTTAATGATAAAAGTTGCAGGCGCATATACAACATAGCCTGAGAATACATCAGCAAGTGCAGAACCGATACCTGCAGCTAAAAAACCGTATGTAGGTGATAAAAGCCACCCCGAAAGGAGCACAACGCAATCGCCAAGATTTATGTACCCTTGCAGTGGAGATGGAATTTTGATAATCATTGTCGCCACACAGCAAAGAGCTGCTAGCATGGAAGCTATTACAATTTTTTGTGTGTTTGTTCTCATTTTGAAAAACCCCTTTACAAATCTTTTTGTTTATTATATAATAAATCTGAACATATCGCAATTACCAATCAAGGAGAATTTGATATAACCAGATGAAGTATTCAATTGATATAAATTCAACAAAAACAGCATACATGCAGCTGTATGAACAGCTCAGAACTGATATAATAAACTCAGTTTATAAATATGGAGACAAACTCCCATCCAAGCGTATTCTTGCAGAAGAAACACTAACAAGTGTTATCACCGTCGAGCACGCATATGGAATATTATGCGATGAAGGATATATCGAATCCAAAGAACGCAGCGGATACTTTGTTACATATAGCAAAAACGATTTTGTACCAATTGCCGAAGCCGAAGTGCCCCACATATCCTCTAATAATCACCACTATCATACAAATGAATTTCCGTTCTCTGTGCTCGCAAAAACAATGCGTAACGTCATATCAAAATATGGAGAGAATATATTAATAAAATCTCCAAATACAGGGTGTACTGAGCTACGAAAAGCAATTTCAGATTATCTTGCAAGAAGTAAAGGGATTAATGTTTCATATAACCAGATTGTAATCGGTTCCGGTGCAGAATATCTCTACGGCCTTATCGTACAATTTTTGGGGCGGGATAAGGTATATGCACTTGAAAATCCGTCCTACGAAAAGATTCACTCTGTTTACAGAGCAAACGGAGCTGAATGCAATTTACTTAAATTGGGAAAGGACGGAATCCTTACATCACAACTTGCCAAAACTAAGGCATCCGTCCTTCATATAACCCCATTCAGAAGTTTCCCAAGCGGCATCACTGCAAGTGCATCAAAGCGAAATGAGTATATAAAATGGGCTAAAGGCCGCAACGGCGTGATCATTGAAGATGACTTTAATTCGGAGTTTACCGTATCCACCAAAAACGAGGACACTGTTTTTTCCCTCGAACCCACTCGCAGTGTGATATATGTAAACACTTTCACAAAAACAATCGCACCTTCGATGAGAATTGGATATATGGTTTTACCCAAAGAACTTGTCAATCCGTTTTTTGATAAAATGGGATTTTACTCCTGCACTGTTCCGGTGTTTGAGCAATATGTTCTTGCAGAATTTATTACAAACGGTGATTTTGAAAGGCACATAAACCGAACAAGAAGAAAACTACGGCAGATGCTGAAAAACAAGTAAAGTGCAGATTTATTCTGCACTTTCTTTTTTTACAAAATATCTATGTGTTCACCATTTAAAGCCTTATTCATACTTCTTACCGCACAGAACTTACCGCACATGGAACAACTTTCCTCAATCTCCGGCTTTCTGTCATCTCTGATTTTCTTTGCCGTTTCAGGATCAATTGAGCACTCCCACTGCATATCCCAATCAAAGGTTCTTCGCGCGTCAGCCATTTTATCATCAATGTCCCTTGCGTGAGGAATATGCTTTGCAATATCCCCGGCGTGTGCTGCAATTTTTGATGCAATAATGCCTTGCATCACATCATCAACATTAGGAAGCGCCAAATGTTCTGCCGGTGTTACATAGCAAAGGAATGCCGCACCTGATGCAGCTGCAACAGCGCCCCCAATAGCTGAGGTTATATGGTCATATCCTGGAGCAATATCCGTCACAATCGGTCCCAACACATAAAAAGGCGCACCCATACAGATTGTCTGTTGCATTTTCATATTCGCTTTAATCTGGTCAAGGGGCATATGTCCCGGCCCCTCTACCATAACCTGAACATCCTTTGCCCATGCGCGCTTTGTAAGTTCACCAAGGCGAACAAGCTCCTCAATCTGACATACATCACTCGCATCAGCCAGACAACCGGGGCGGCAAGCATCACCAAGAGAGATTGTTACATCATATTCCCGGCATATCTCAAGTATCTCGTCATAATATTCATAAAACGGATTTTCATTTCCTGTCATGCTCATCCAGGCAAAAACCAAAGAGCCTCCGCGGGAAACAATATTCATTTTTCTTTTATGCTTTTTAATCTGCTCAATGGTTTTTCTTGTAATGCCACAATGAATAGTTACAAAGTCCACACCATCTTCAGCATGAAGTCTTATCACATCAATAAAATCTTTTGCCGTAAGGGTTGCCAAATCTCTTTGATAATGTATAACGCTATCATATACCGGAACAGTACCAATCATTGCCGGACACTCTTTTGTAAGCTTCTGTCTGAATGGCTGGGTGTTTCCGTGTGAAGATAAATCCATAATAGCCTCCACACCCATGTTGACAGCCGCCATGACTTTTTTCATCTCGATGTCATAATCCTTACAATCTCTTGAAACGCCTAAATTCACATTTATTTTTGTGCGGAGCATAGATCCAACACCATTGGGGTCTATGCAGGTATGCAGCTTATTTGCACAGATGGCAACCTGACCTTTTGCAACTAAATCTCTTATTTCTTCAGGCGTTCTGTATTCTTTTTCGGCTACAATCTTCATCTCAGGCGTAATAATGCCTTTTCTTGCGGCATCCATTTGCGTCGTATAGTTCCTCATTTCTTTCATCCTTTCAAACAGATATTTCTTCCGTATATTTTGTGTTGAGTCCAAAGTTGTGCATCAGCGGTCCTGAGCCTGTTCCCAAGTCAAGTCCGGCAGAAAGTGCATCAGAAATATAATCCTTTGCTCTTTTTACCGACTCAAATACTGAAAATCCTTTTGCAAGATTAGCCGCAATCGCGCTTGATAGCGTACAAC
>JAZSJR010000065.1:0-9350 GCA_045534415.1 Clostridia bacterium | reverse complement strand
TGGGCGCGCTAACTGTGACAGAGCCCTGAGCACCTGCAGGAGCAGCGGGTGCTGCAGCCGGAGCGGGTGTAGCTGCAGGAGCAGGCGCTGCAGTCATAACCGGAGCTGCGCCGCCGGTGATTTCTTCAACATCAACCTCATAGGATTTGCCGTTTACGTTTATCATAAATTTTCTCATGGAAAGATCCTCCTTTAATTTTTAAATGTGTTAACCGTTTAAGTTGTCACGACGTGCAGTGCGGTTCCAGACCGGTGCGCTATCGACTCTGCGGTAGGATTTAATTTTTAAGTTATACGTTGACTGGTTCAGGCTTGCGGCGATGGCTGCAGTTAAAACAGCAATTAATTCACCATCATCTTCTGCCGGTGCGGCAGGTGCTACAGGAGCAGCAGATGCTGCTGCCGGTGCAGGCTTTGCAGTTTTTTTACTTTTGGCTGTGAAGATAACACGCATCAGTTCTAAAACGCCCCAAAGGATTGCAAGAACTGTGAACACGGTACAGATGCCGATAATGGCAACCACAGCACCTTGTGTAATATTTTCTGGCATATGAATCCTTCCTTTCTTTAAAGCGGCATGGTGCCGTGCTTTTTAGCAGGAAGATTTTCGCGCTTTCCGGCAAGCATCAAAAGTGCCGCAATAATGCGAGGTCTTGTAGAATCGGGCTCGATGACATCGTCAACATAGCCTAATTTTGCAGCCTCGTAAGGATTTGCATAGGTTTCTTTAAATTCTTCTACAAAAGATGCTCTTGCAGCGATGGGGTTTTCTGCCTGCTGCATTTCTTTTCTGTAGATAATGTTAGCTGCGCCCTCAGCGTGCATAACAGCAATCTGAGCGGTGGGCCAAGCATAGGTCATATCAGCACCAATGTGCTTGGAGCCCATAGCAATGTAAGCACTGCCGCAGGCCTTGCGCATAATTACGTTTACCTTAGGAACAGTTGCTTCCGCATAACTATAGGTGAGAGCCGCCATTTTTCTTGCGATGCCGGCATATTCTTCTTCAGCACTTGCAACATAGCCATCCGTGTCAGTTAAAGTAACGATGGGGATGTTAAAGCTATCACAGAAGCGAACAAAACGAGCAGCTTTTTCAGCAGCTTTAGAGTCAATTAAACCGCCTTTTTCGGGCTGGCTTGCTACAAAACCAACGGTTGCACCGTCTAAACGACCAAAAGCAGTTACCATATTTTCAGCATAAGCGCCTGCAATTTCAAACACAGAGCCGTTATCTGCAATTTCGCTGATAACTGTTTTCACATCGTAGCCGGCTGCGTCATCATCTGGAACAATGCTGTTTAAAACGGGAGACACACGGTTAATTTCATCAGTAGTATTAAAGGGTGCGTCCTCCAAGTTGTTTGAGGGCAGGTAAGAAAGCAGATTGCGGAGAGATGCAAGCAGGGCTTCATCATTTTCACAAACAACCTGACAGTTGCCGCTTCTTTCAGCGTTTGTTTTAGCGTTGCCTTCAAAGTCTTCACCGGTTGTACCACGGATGGCAGAGGGAGAAGAGAGATAGAGGCTTGCAGCCTTTTCGGTCATAAATACAAAGTCAGACAGGGTGGCAACCTGAGCTGCACCACCTGCGCAGGGTCCCATAACCGCTGCAATCTGAGGCACAACGCCAGATGCCAAAACGGTTTTCTGCATAATGGTTCCCATAGCGTTTAAGGCATCAGAGCCTTCCTGAATTCTAGCGCCACCGGAATCCAGCATAGCCACAATGGGAGCACCGGTTTTAACTGCCATATCAATAACTTTGGCAATTTTCTTACCGGATAAAAGGCCAATGGAACCGCCTTTAACGGTAAAATCCTGACTGTAGGCAAAAACGGGACGCATATCCACAGTACCGTAACCGCAAATCACACCGTCGCAAGGTGTATCTGCGCTGCCGGCGAGTGCATCCAGTTCGATAAAACTGCCTTCATCAAAGAGAAGAGCAATTCTTTCACGAGCCGTGAGTTTGCCGGCGTCGTGCTGTTTGGCTGTTTTTTCTGTATTGCCGGCAAGCAGTGCTGCACGGCGAGCTTGTAATTCAGCCAGTTTGTTGTTTGTACTCATCGTAAACCTCCTATGAAACTGAAATTTGTTGGAAATTCATTTTTTTCTTTTTACCAAACCGCAGAAAAAGCCTTACAGAGAGGTTTGTAAGGGAAAATATCATATATAAATGAATGTTTGACAACGCTTTTTTTCAAAAGAAATTGTCAAAAAGCCGAAATTCCACCAATTATCATTATACCAAAAATTTCTTTAAATTACAAGGCGAAATTTGTTATTTTTTTAATTTTTTTTCGGGGGCAAAACGAGTGATGCGCAGGGAGTTTGTCACCACGCAAAAAGAGGAGAGCGCCATCATGGTTCCAGCAAGAGCCGGGGTGAGATGAATACCCCAATGGGACAAAATTCCGGCAGCCAGCGGAATGCCTGCCATATTATAAATAAACGCCCAAAAAAGATTTTGGCGGATAATTTTCATAGCATAGCGGGCAATGGCAACCCCATCAGTAAAAGAAAGCAGGTCATTTCGCATAAGCAAGACCCCGGCAACCTCGGCAGCCACGTCGGTGCCCCCGAATACGCAAACCCCAACATGGGCAGCGGCTAAGGCAGGTGCATCATTGATGCCATCGCCAATCATAGCGGTTTTGCGCCCTACTTTCTTTAAGCGTTCTGTTTCTTTTGCTTTATCTTCCGGCAAAACCTCAGATAAAACACGATGAATGCCTGCTTTTTCTGCTGCGTATGTGGCAGCAGCACAGTTGTCACCGGTAATCATGGCAGATTCAATGTGCATGCCAGACAGCCTTGTGACAGCTTCTCGGCTGGTGGGCTTTACAGTATCCGAAAAAGCGATGACGCCCATTGGAACATTGTCAATTGCTACATAGACAGATGCCATACCTTGGGGAACATCGGGAAAGTTGGAACAATCAATGTTCTGTTCTTCCATCAGCCGCCTGGTACCGGCAAGAACAGATTGTCCGTTTACCACGGCGATAACCCCTTTGCCGGCAATGGTTGTTACCCTTTCTGCTATAGGGGCAGGGATATGGTTTTCATCGCAATAGACAAGCAGTGCCTTTGCAACGGGATGCACACTGCCATATTCAGCACCTGCGACAAGTAGCAGCCACTCTAAGGGTGCATCCGCTACAGGAAGAATTGCGCTGACCTGCAGCACACCCTCCGTTACTGTTCCGGTTTTATCAAAAAGAGCCATATCAATTTGTGCTAAATGTTCAATGACATCACCGCCACGGAACAAAATGCCAAGCTTGGCACTTCTGCCAGAGGCAACCATAACCGCAATGGGGGTAGCAAGTCCCAAAGAGCAGGGGCAGGCAACTACCAAGATAGAAACAAAAGTCTGCAGCACAAAACTTGCATCTTTTCCCATAATCGCCCAAATAATGGCAGAAAGCGTGGCAATGGCAAGAACGGCAGGCACAAATATAGCAGAGATTTTATCTGCCAACCGGGAGATAGGTGCCTTTTTTTGCTGTGCTTCAGCCACAAGGCGCAAAATCTGTGCGGCTGCTGTAGCACCGCCTGCACCGGTTGTGCGGATTTTTAAAAATCCGTCCTTTAAAATGGTACCGCCTGAAACGGTGCTTCCTTCTTCCTTAAAAACAGGCAGACTTTCACCGGTGAGCATAGATTCATCCACATCACCACTGCCCTCTATCACAATGCCGTCAACTGCCAGCTTTTCTCCGGCAGCACATAAAACAATTTCATCCATTAAAACCTCAGTACTTTTCGCGGTGACTGGCTCGCCATTTCGCAGAACGGTGCAGGACCCAGGAATCAGCTTTGCTAAAGAGGCAATGGCATCTTTGGCGCGGTTTTTGCTTTTTTCTTCTAAAAATTTACCTAGTAAAATGAGAGCAAGCACCACAGCGGCAGATTCAAAATATAAGGCGTGTGCCATTTCGACTTTGCCGAGAAAGATGAGAACAGTGTGATATAAACTGTATAAAAATGCCGAGCCAGTACCCAACGCCACTAAAGAATCCATGTTGGGGTGCAGGGCGAAAAGCAAATGAAAGCCGTTTATGATGAAACGACGCCCTGTATATAAAACTGGCAGGCAAAAAATCAGCTGTGAAAGGGCAAACCAAAGGGGATTTTTGTGCATATCCAAAAACGCAGGTATGGGCAGGTGAATCATGTGTGACATACCGATATACATCACGATGGCACCGAAAATTAACCCAACCAAAACCTCTGCTAGGTGATAATCTTTGGTATGGCTGATGGCTGTTTCATCCTCTTTTAAAAGCGATGCTTTGTAGCCAAGCTTTGAAAGGGCAGAAATGGCGGATGCCGCATCAAAGCTTTCATCTGCCATCACTGTTCCGGTTGCCATGGCAAGGTTGACGGAGCATTCTTTTGCACCATTAGTGTTTTGCAGGGCTTTTTCTGCAGCAGCTGAGCAGGCGGCGCAGCGCATACCTTCAATTTTAAAGCGGTATTCTTTCATAGTATTTCTCCTTTTTTACAAAAAAACAAGCTTTACACAGCATCGCAAATGCGCGCTAAGTAAAGCTTGCTTACACATAACATATTTTGCTGTGGTTTACTCGTTTTCAGCTAAAAAAGCGTTAATACGTTCAACCAATGCATCAGCATCTTCACCGTGAACTGCGCAAGCTTCTGCAATGGATTCGCCGCTTGCAGAAGGGCAGCCTAAGCAGTGCATGCCGATTTCAAAGAAGAATTTAGCAGTGCCGTCATTCATTCTTAAAACATCCATAATGATTGTGTCTTTTGTAACTCTGTTTGCCATTTTAATTGCCTCCTGTATATAAATTTTATTGTAAACTTAAGATTCCAAAAGTTCTAATATATTATGCAGAATATAATCTGCACCATTTTCTTCAAAATATCCTCTGGCAGCATCTCCGTGGATACCGGTTAACACTGCTAAAAAGTCACACCCTGCACTTTTGGCTGCAAAAAGGTCACAACCGGCATCGCCGATGACCAAAGTCTTTTTGCAAGGTGCATTGTCAAACGCACCGGCGAGTAACTCGCTATCCGTATGCGTATTGCCAAAAACACCCCGAAGAAACATATAAGGATGAGGTTTTGCCAAAGAAATTTCGTTGTGTATTGCATTCTGCGCATCAAGCACCTCGTTATAGGTGACAATGGCATCTTCAGTGAAGCTTTCGTACACACCCCAGGAGTGGAGGGGATTTTCTGCCTCAACCCGGGGACGGCCGGAACCGATACCTAAGCACTTTGTTTTGCCAAGCTCCGAAAGCAGGGCAACCAACCTAGTTTTATCCACAAGGGGTTCTTCTGAAAAGGTTAAGCCGGGTTTGCCGGGCTGAAGAAGCGGACTGTTCCAATACTTGGGGAAGAGCTCACTACCCAAAAACCATTCCTGAAAGGCAAACTGAATTTTCTTCCAGATGCCGCCATGATGTGCTGCTTCATCTTTTTCTATGCCGATGGATTCCAAACTATCTGCAACAGCAGTGTATAATCCATCACTGACGGCGGGAAGCGTTTTAATCCATTGATATACCACTTCAAAATCCCGGGTGTTTTGGGAAAGAGCACCGGCAACCACAATCCAGGAGAGGTCCCAGTTGTTATTGACGCCCTCATTTTTTAAATGGCGGATAACAGCATCGTCGCAAAACTCCTCTTTGCGAAAGTCATTCAGTTTTTTTGACCAGTTTTCGGGGTTACAGGTTTCTGTGCCAAAATAACGGTCAGAAAACAAAAGCTCACGCACAGTCAGGGTTGCGGCGTTCCAATAAACCTCTTCACTGGTGATGACCCCGTCCATATCGAGTAGAACGGTATCATAACGGTTTAAAAGAGAGTGTAACATAAGAAAGCTCCTTATTCAACAGTAAAGGTCACGCTACCGGCAACGCCTGCAGATAAGTTCTTGCGGGTGGGGTCTAAATAAAAAGCACGACCCAGCGCGATGCCTAAGGCACGGAAAATAGCTTCCCAGATGTGGTGACCATTTACGCCCTTTTCAACATCTATGTGCAGGGTACACATTGCGCCCTGACAGAAGCCTTCTAAGAAGGTTGCCAAGTCTTCACTTAAAACGCCCTCGGTTTCAGCAGGCATTGAGATTTTATCATAACAAAAACTGAAATAAGCACGTTCTTCAAAGCTGATGGCACAGGATGCCTTTGCTTCATCAATAATGCCGATGGCGTCACCATAACCGGTAGCACCCTCGGGTTTGTTTTCCCAGATGTAAGAACGAACGGCCTTACCAAAGGTAATGCCTAAATCTTCATAGATAACGTGATTTAATGTAAATTCGTCTAAAGAAAAGTCTGTTTCAATGGTCACGCCGCTACGCCATGCAATGTGCTCAATCATATGAGAGAAAAAGGTTGCATGGGTTTTGATTTTCTTTCTGTAATCCGGCGCAAGACCGGTGGCGTCTAATTTAACAGTCATATAAGACTCAGATGTTTTGCGGGTTACGCAAACAGTTTCTTTCATTCTTCTGTGCTCCTTTCTTCAACAGCAAGAGCATGGGCATCAAAGCCTTCAACACGAGCAATGCGGGAAGCGTGCTCACGAACACGCATAAAGCCCTCACGGCTTGCATAGCCAACGGAAGAACGCTTTAAAAAGTCCATAACAGAAACTGAGGAATAGGTTTTTGCAAAACCACCGGTAGGCAGAATTGCGTTGGGACCCAGCACAAAGTTGCACAGGGTAACAGGGGTATAATCCCCAAGCAGGATTTCACCTGCGTTTTTAATCCTTTCCAAAACGGCAAAGGGATCTTTTGTCATAACTTCCATATGCTCAGGGGCATATTCATTTACAAAATCAATAGATTCTGCCAATGATTCAGTCAGCACAACACCGCCGTAGGTTTCAAAGTTTGTTTTAATAAAGCTCTGACGTTTTTCTGAGAGTTTGGGAAGCTGACGGTCAATAATCGGCAACACTTTTTCAACAAGCTCGCGAGAGTGTGTTACCAAAAGTGCTGCAGAATCGGGACCATGTTCTGCTTCAATCATAACATCTAATGCTACCTTTTCAGAGTCAGCATTTTCATCAGCCAAAATGATAACTTCGCTGGGGCCTGCAGGCAAACCACTGTCAATCTGACCGGCGAGTACACGCTTTGCTGCGGTAGCATAAGAGTTACCAGGGCCGATGATTTTATGACATTTGGGAATGGTTTCTGTGCCGTATGCAACAGCAGCCACTGCCTGAATGCCGCCGACTTTATAAATATCAGTAATACCAATAATTTTTGCTGCAGCTAAAATTGCATCATCACAGCCGCCTTCTTCATTGGGCGGGGTAACAACGGTGATTCTGGGAACGCCGGCAACCACGGCAGGAATGCCCAGCATTAAAAGAACAGAGGGAAAGCTGCCCTTGCCACGGGGAACATAGAGGCAAACATCCACAATGGGAGTTGTTTTTTCACCAACCATTAAGCCTTCATCCACGTTGGTGAACCACATTTCCTCAGGCATTTGCTTTTCGTGGAAGTTACGAATGTTTTTTGCAGCGTACTGGATTGCTTCGCGAGTTTTTGCATCCAAACGGTTATAACCTGCTTCAATTTCTTCAGCAGTTACACGGATGGCATCTTTTTCAAGGTGCACACCGTCAAACTTTTCAGTATATTTTAATACAGCTGCATCGCCGTTTTCTTTAATATCAGCAGCAACCTCTTTTGCAAGTTCCATCTGGCGGCTGATGTCAAGCTCCGCACGCTTTAACACGAACTCTTTTTCTTCTTTAGTCATGTCTTTTAATACTCTAACCTTCATTTTAAAGCCATTCCTTTCCGGCAGATTTATCAGTTAAGTTATAAATACATAATATAACTATTTTATCATAACACATTAAGGTTATAATTGCAAGATAAGGAACATAAAAATTAAGTAAAAAAAGAAACATGAAAAAATACTATAAGAAATTGTTATGAAAATGCCTTATAATTTAATGGTGTTATGTAAACTTGGATGAATTTACCAAAAAAAGTTATTCACATAATCAACAGGGTTATAAACAGTTTTTCTTGTTGAAAAAGCGAATTTTTGGTTAGTTATTCACATTATCAACAGGTTATTAACAGATTTTATAAACAAAACAAATGTTTGTAACCACTCTGTAAAAGCCCATTAACACAGAAAAAACAAATAGTTTACATAATATTGCAATTTAAAAAACGGGGATGAAAATATTGTTGAAAAAAGGTAAAAATTTACTAAAAATTAGTGCCATTTATTTGGGCACGGTTATCGGCGCAGGATTCGCATCAGGACAAGAAATAATGCAGTTTTTCGTTCGATTTTCTTGGCGGGGCATGGTGGGCTGTATTGTGGCAGGCTTCATGTTTTGTGCTTTGGGTGCTTTAATTCTTTCAAAGTCTCATAGCCTTTCTGAAAAAACATACAGAAACTATCTAAAGATGGTCTTTCCCCGTTCGGTTGCCGGTTTTTTGGCATTAATAACAGAAATCTTTTTGTGCGTCAGTTTTTGTGTTATGTTATCAGGTGCAGGGGCTTTTTGCGAGCAACGGTTGTCGATGAGTCCCTCTATTGGCATATTGATTACAGCCGGTATTTGTCTGTTAGTATTTTCCGGGGATTTAAAGGGACTGTCTTTGCTCAATTTGATTTTAACACCTGTTATGATTTTTGGAAGCCTGTATGTATCCATTTATGTTGTTATTAATGGAGGACAACCGGCATGGTTACCACAGATAAACAGCCATGGAAAGTTTTTGCCTTATGCATTGTTTTATGTAGGATACAATATGTTAACGGCCGCAGCAGTACTTGTGCCTGTGTCGGCAATTTGTGAAAGCAAGCGACAGGCGGCGTGGGGTGGTGCCTTAGGGGGAGCACTTTTGACTCTGATGATGGTTTTTTGTACACTGGCACTGTTTGTAATGCAAGAAAATGCGTCCGGTGCTTTGCCGATGCTTTTTTTAGCAGAACAATCCGGCGCCTTTGCTTACATATTGTATTCCGCGGTTTTATATATGGCAATGTTGACAACAGCTGTATCTACTGGTTTTTCTGTGGTTGAGCAGCTTAAATCTGTGGGTTTAAGCCAAAAAATGGCGGCAGTTTGTGTCTGCACTTTAGCGATACCTTTTTCTTTTATAGAATTTTCTGTCTTAGTACGGTATTGCTATTTATTCTTCGGAATTTTAGGTATTCTACTGGTGTTTGGGATTCTGTGGGACTGGTATAAACGGACATAAATAAAGGAAATTTTAAAAAATAATAAAAAAAGACTTGAAAAAAGCAGAGAGACAGTGTAATATATATAAGGAAAGCAAAAATCGGGGTGTAGCGCAGCTTGGTAGCGCG
>JAZSJR010000206.1:0-20043 GCA_045534415.1 Clostridia bacterium | reverse complement strand
TTCAATTTCTTCTTCACGAGACTTAATATCCCACATTCTCCAGGGAGCAATAATCTTAAGGTGGGGTGCCAGTGCCTTAATGGTCAACTCAAAACGAACCTGGTCATTACCCTTACCGGTACAACCATGGCAAATAGCAGTTGCCCCTTCTTTTTCTGCAATTTCAACGATTCTTTTAGCAATGCAGGGTCTTGCGTGAGAGGTACCTAACAGATATTTACCTTCATAAACTGCGCCAGCTTTTAAGGTGGGCCAAATGAAGTCTCTTACGTATTCTTCCTGCAGGTTTTCAATATATAACTTGGAAGCACCTGTCTTGAGTGCTTTTTCTTCCAGACCGTCGGTTTCTTTACCCTGACCCACATCACCGCAGACTGCGATAACTTCATAGTCAAAATTTTCTTTCAGCCAGGGGATGATGATGGATGTATCCAGACCGCCTGAATAAGCCAAAATAACTTTTTCTTTCGTTGCCATTTGCAATTCCTCCAAAACTATGATAGAATAATATTACTTACGGCGTATATTATAACATAAAGTCTAGGAAATCTCAACATTTTCTTGAAAAAAATACAAAAAAAGTGAATTTTAATACATATTGAGGTAAAACGTATGATTATTATGGGCATTGACCCCGGCATTGCCACCATTGGCTACGGCGTTATTGACTACACCGCCGGCCGTTTTTCGGTGATTGATTACGGTGCCGTTACCACCAAAGCAGGCATGAAGTTGTCTGACCGCCTCAGAAATATTTTTGAGGATATTAACATTTTAATCGAGCGGTTTCATCCCGATGCCTTTGCCGTGGAAGAACTTTTCTTTAACACAAACATCACAACGGGTATTTCCGTTGCCCACGGCCGTGGCGTGATTGTTCTTGCTGCCTCGGTGCAGAATGTCCCCATTTTTGAATATACCCCTCTGCAAGTTAAGCAGAGTGTTGCAGGCTACGGTAGGGCAGATAAAGCTCAGGTACAGCGAATGGTCAAATCCCTTTTAAACCTTTCTACCGTACCTAAACCCGACGATACGGCAGATGCTCTTGCCATTGCAATTTGTCATGCATACTCATCAGGCTATCAAACACTCACCCGACAAGAAGGGGTTTAAGGAGGTTTTTCTTGTGATTGCTTTTGTAAACGGCACAGTTTCAGAACTGGAAGAAAACGCAGCCATTATTGATACAGGTAGCGTCGGCTATCGGGTATATATGTCACCTTATGGTCTTTCGGCACTCTCAAAGGGCAGCACCGCAAAAATTTATACATACTTAAAAGTGGCAGAAGATGCCATGGATTTATACGGCTTTTTAACCGCGGAAGAAATTTCTATGTTCCGCCGCATCATTTCTGTTTCCGGTGCAGGCCCCAAAGCCGGACTGGCGATTTTATCCGTACTTAGGCCCGCTGAATTTGCCTTGGCAGTTGTCACAGGAGATTTTAAAGCCATCACCCGGGCACAAGGTGTTGGTCCGAAGCTTGCACAAAAAATTGTGTTAGAATTAAAAGATAAGCTGGATAACAGCGATTTTATTAAAACCGCAGGTGAAGATGCAGGATTTAAGCCTGTCACCACCTCATTTGATAATGAAGCCACCCAAGCACTTTGTGCACTGGGTTATACCCAATCAGAAGCCGCCCGGGCGGTTTCCGGTGCTGAGGGCTCAAACACTTCAGAAATCATTACAAGTGCCTTAAAGATTTTGGCAAAATCACTATAAGAAAGGAGCTAGATTATGCCCTTTGAAGAAATGCATGAAGACAGAATTATCTCCTCCCGCACCTTGGGCGAAGACTCTGATGTGGAATACAGCCTGCGTCCCCGCAGACTGGATGAATACATTGGTCAAACCAAGGTTAAGGAGAATATGAAAATTTATATCTCTGCAGCAAAAGAACGTAAAGACCCCTTAGACCACGTTCTTCTCTACGGTCCGCCGGGACTTGGTAAAACCACACTTGCCGGCATCATTGCCAACGAAATGGGGGTTAACATCCGTGTCACCTCCGGCCCCTCCATTGAGCGCGCCGGGGATTTGGCGGCAATTTTAACCGGGCTTTCTGAACACGATATTTTGTTTATCGACGAAATTCATCGTTTAAGCCGCCATGTTGAAGAAGTGCTCTACCCCGCTATGGAAGATTTTTCATTGGATATTATTTTAGGCAAAGGTCCGGGAGCACATTCTGTTCGCTTAGACCTCCCTCGTTTCACCTTAATCGGTGCCACCACAAGGACAGGACTTTTGAGCGCCCCCCTCAGAGACCGTTTCGGTGTTATCAGCCGTTTAGAGCTGTATTCCCCGGAGGAGCTTGATGAAATCATCCGCCGCTCGGCTGATATTTTAGGCACAAAAATTGACCCGGATGGCTCTCTTGAAATCGGCAGACGTTCCCGGGGAACGCCCCGAATTGCCAACCGCCTCTTAAAACGTGTCCGTGATTTTGCGCAGATTAAAGGTGACGGCACCATCACTCGTGAAATTGCCGATATGGCACTAACCACCATGGAAATTGACCCCATTGGTCTTGATGCCATTGACCGCCGGATGCTTCTTTTCATCATTGAAAACTTTGGCGGCGGTCCTGTCGGTCTTGAAACCTTGGCGGCCTCCATCGGCGAGGATGCCGGAACTATTGAAGATGTGTACGAGCCTTACCTCCTCCAAATCGGTTTTTTAAACCGCACCCCCAGAGGTCGCATGGCAACGGTGAAGGCTTATGAACATTTTAAAATCCCCTACACGACAGAAATGCGATTTGATATTTAGTATAAAAAAGAGCTGTGGCATTGTGCCACAGCTCTTTTTTGGTAGGATTGTACCTTTCGTTACAGCCTGCCTTTGAGGGGATGGACGCAAAAGAGGGCAGACCGTGTAAATTCATTTTGCACGTTCTGTGCCTTTTGCTACATCCCTTTAGTAATATATGGCTTCGTCAAAAGCCCCGAGGGCATTTTGAATGCATCCAGCATATTACCCAAGGTGTTGCAAACAGAAAGCACAATTTCATGCTTGCCTGCTTGAGCGCCAAGTTCTGCACGGTAGGGTGCATAAGGAATGTTTTTCACAAGTTTTCCGTCAACATAAACCTTAACCGGATCGTGCATATTGGGAATGACCAGAGTTGGATTTTTAATGTTTTCCGGAATTTCAACAGTAAAGTGATAATCCACTGTGCCGGAATACATTGGCTGACCCTGTTCTGTCCAGGAAAGTCCTGTTTGCAGAGTCTTGCTTCTTGCCGTCAGAGAAACCTCAGCATATTCTGTGATAAACTTGCCACCGTTTGTAATATAGTCACCTGAGATATCTACCTTTGCATCAAATTCACCTCTAAGATAAGGCAGACAAGTAGATTTTACAAAGTCCGAAAGTGCAAGTTCAATGCAGTGCTCACCTGCATCCACACTGAAACCATAGTTTCTGTATAAATCGTCAAAAATCATGTCAGGCTGATATGTCAGCTCTTTGCCGTCAACCTTTACAGATGTCACATACGCCATCATATCCTCAGGCAACATCAATTCTAAGCCACAAAGTGCCACATCGGTTACAAAGCTAAGCACAGGATTCATGGTGGGCTCTGCCGATACAGTTTCAAGTTGGGATGTTGTCCATCCGTTTTTGACCACCCAACTGATGTTGGTTTCAGGATTTTTCAGAGTTACACCCTTGCCCTTTTCGTTCTCCCAACGTACCAAAGGCAGCAAATTCGGCTTACCATAGGTAACTTCCACCGTTTCAGGAAGCATCAGCTTTTCTGCATCACACACAGGTGTACGGTACTTATCAAATCCACCGCCGAAGAATGCCATTTCACCGGAAGCAAGTTCAATTTCATAGTCCTTGCCATCAAAGGTCAAAGCGCCGGTTACGGTATCGTCTGATTCAATGTTACCCACAACCAAAAGCTCTTTGCCACCCTCAAGTTCACGGCGCATAAACATCAGCTTGCCATTGCCACTCCAGCTGATGCCACAGGGAATTTCACTTTCAATCTTGTCCACTTCTTCATATTCATAAAGCTTAAGACCCAAAGAGCGGATTTCTTCTTTTTCAGCCTCGGCAAGTGGCAGACCGGGGTTCACCACAGCCTTAAGCTGTGACGCCTTGCGGCGTACACCCTTTAAGTCAGAAATCACAAAGCCATTAGGCAGGTTGTGGAAGCGTTTCACCAGTTCAAGCTCTTTAGGACTATCACCTGTGCCCTCCCAAATGGCATCTGTTGCATCAAGGAGTGCCACATCCACTTTCAGCTTACCCTGTGCACAAATGTGGGCAGTTTCAGCCACCCAATCGTTAAACTCACGAATGGTAAAATCGGTGTGGCTGTGGGGTGAAAAGGCAAGAGGTGCAAAATGCTTGGTCACACCCCAAAGGCGGTAGTGATATGCCTGATACACCACAAAATTGACACCTTGCATAAACTGCCAGGATGCAATGTTACGCAGGTCTTTATAGGATGCATACCATTCCACGCCGGCATACATTTCACACATAACTCCAGCTTTATCATAAAGATAAGCAGAACTCTGTGCCTGTTTTGCTCTCAGGTCAGCATAGGTATCATAGAAATTTCTTGACCTTGCCCGGCTAGCATCACCGGCATAAATAAGATAGGGGTAATCCCGCAAATCTCTCCGCACCCAAGGCGCACCGTTTAAGTTCAGAGTCTCATGGTCTGTACCCGGCCAGTCACAACGCTGACCCGCATCAATGGCTTTGCCCTCTGCAAAAGCAGAGTTAAAATAGGTTGTTGTGATGGGATAAGGTGCTGTATCGCTGGTGTGGAAAGTATATTCAAGTCCGTTTGCCTGACACCATTTGTAGTTTGAGGCAAACCAGTTCATATAAAGAACGTTGTTATGCTCCCAATAATCACGACTCTCTTTTGAGGGTTCTCTGCGGATGATAGAGGGCAGATAGGGTGTAATGTCATAGCCATATGCCGCCTCAAAGGTTTCTTTAAATGTTTCCGTCCAGGGAAAATATTCTTTCATGGGTGAACCGGTGTTATATACATCACTGTTCACACGTCGAGAGTCAGCATCAGAGAACATGCCCACAATTGTGTTACCAAAATATTCACCAAATCGACACTTATATTCTTCATACACATATTTCTGAAAGTAAATGGGGCTTTCAGGATGCTCATAGGCAGGGAATCCCCAAGGCACCTCCTCCACTGTTACTTCCTCACCATTCAGCCGCAGGCGCAGGGGTTTTAAGTGGGGTGCAATTTTCTCCAGTCTGCCACCAATATCTCCCGGAGGGGCATCATAATCGTCATTCATCCAAAGACGAAGTCCCAAATCGTGACAGGCGCGAACACAGTTACCCACCATGGAAAACCATTCTTCTGTAAAGTAAAGGTCGCGGTTAAAACCGCTGGGCGGGCGGTTGAATAAAACCACACCGCCGTAACCTTTTTCTTTCATATCAGATAAGTCTTCATAAAACTTCTCGTATGTCAGTTCCTCGGGGTCGTGTGTTGTTATGTAATAAAAGGGAATCGGTCGTTTTTTTGCCAGTTCCTGCTCTGAAATTTGTTTCATAGTTATTCTCCTCTTATTCAGGCTTTTTCTCAAGTTTTAAAGGATAATCACCTAATTTATTGACTTTAAAGCCGTTCTTTTTATATTCTTCATAGTCAAAGGCTTCCAGCTCGTCAATGGAAAGCTTGTGGAACTCATAAAAGTTCTTTCACCATTCATAGTCAGTTCCCAGTTCTGCACTCAGGTACGCATCAGCAATGTCACAACCCATAGCCGGTGCTACATAAAAGGCACCCATAGCCAAAACGTTAACACCGTTACCGGTGATGGCACGTCTTGCTGCCGGAACGCTTTCCACAACGCCAGCATGAACATGGGGGCACTTGCTTGCCGCAATGTGAATACCCATACCTGTGCCACAGAACAGGAGTGTTCTTTCAAACTCACCCTCTGAAATCATAGCGCCGGCACGGAGGCCCACACGATGGAACATCAGGTCGGTGTCATCCGGATCAGAATCTACCTTAACACCAATGTCAGTCACCGTCCAACCCTTTTCCTGCAGATGGGCTACAACCGCTTCTTTCAGCGGAAACCCTGCAAAGTCAGCACCTACTAAAATTTGTTTGTCTTTAATTGTTTTCATTTTCTTTTCTCCTTTATTATTAATTTTCAAACATAGTATTAACTAGCATACCTGCAAACAGCCAATGCATTTCTCTTGTCGGGTGATTGATTTTGTTAGAAAGCAACTCTGTAACATTCACACCGCTTTCAGAAAGCAATTTCCATTTTGCATAGCAGTCACACACTGCAATACCCTTATCTTCGCAAATGGCTTTTGCCTCATCTAAAAACCGGTCAAAAATCCCCTCGTTCTGAATTTTCATTGTCCCTTCTGCATTGCCGGTTGCAAAGGCAGGGGAAATGCCGGCGCTGATGGTTGTGTTCATCATGTTCGGCGTCATAAAAATAATTTCACTGCCGGTGTTTTTAATCTGGTCAAAAATGCTAGTCAAGGAATTACAATAGTTTTCTAAATTATCCATACCAAAATAGCTGTCATTCAGACCAAAACAAACCACTGTCAAATCCGGCTTGTAGCAAAGAACATCACGTTCAATGCGCTTTAATGCTTCCGTGGCATTATCTCCCGATACCCCGGCGTTTATAATATTAATCGGTGCACCCGGAAATAAATAAGCCAAAATTTCTTTCACACGGTTATGATAAACATTCTTAGCATCACAAACTGTACCGAGCAGTCTGCCGGGTTTTTCATACAGTTCAAAGCATCCCCGGGTCACACTGTCACCAAAAAAAGCTATGACAGGGGTTTTTGTTTCTAAGGTATGCTGTTCCTTTTCTGCAATTTTTTTAATAATCTCCATAAAAACCCTCCATTCTATAATTCCATTATAAAGTCCTGCATTTTAAATGAACATAAAACATCGAACAGAAAATATGTGTTTTTGTTCGCTTTTTTCTTGTAATTGCTGATTGAACGTGATATGATATATGTAACAATAGTCTGTGAGGTGCGTTTGATGATAGAGTTAAACCCTGCTTTATGCGATGAAGCAAACCGTCTGCAACTTTCCTTGCATCATTTTGGTCACGCAAAACTCGGTACTTGGTGGAAAAGCGAGGGAGAAACCATACAGTGTTCTCAGCTTTACTACATTGTAAAAGACTCTGCTAATATTCTGTGTAATGACAAAACTCAGATGACCATGACCGCTGGAAACTGGTATCTCCTCCCCACCGGCACAAAAGTCAAATACTCATGTGACAATTTTATGGAGGAATTCTATTTTCACTTTAAATTATGCGATATTGACCGCGTTGACCTTTTGGAAGGTTGCCATGGACCTTACACAATGCCGGCTTTTGAAGATAAAACAGCGCTGTTTTTAAGCCTTTTAAAAGGCGCTTCGCCCACAGATGGTATCCGATTGCAAAACGAACTGTACTCTAGTTTACTGAATATGATTGATGCTTGCGGTATTACCTTAAAAAAATCCGAACTCTCCCCTTGTGTATCAAAGGCAATTTCTTATATCCACAGTCACCTTTCCATAGGGCTCTCCGTAAATGAAATTGTAAAGCACGCCTATGTTGCAAAAACAACTTTGGAAAAATATTTTAAACGCGAGCTTGGGGTTTCGGTTCACGAATATCTCTATAACAGCGTTATGTTTGAAGCAAGTCAGATGCTTCTTAAAACCAAATTACCCATCCGCGTCATCAGTGAGCAGTTTGGTTTTTGTGACCAGTTTTATTTTTCAAATCGCTTTAAAGAATCCTTTGGCAAATCCCCACGGGAGTTCCGAAATACAATGCCTGTTTAAAAAGAGCTGTAGCAAAATGCTACAGCTCTTTTCTTCTTTTTTTATCTCCTTTAGCATACAATAAAACCGGAGGTGTTTATTTTGATTATTAAAGCAGTAAAGGGAAAAAGACTTCTCTTTTCTTTCTTTTTAATATTTTCCTTGCTCACGGCACTTATCACACCGGCTGCCGTCTATACTGCCGCAAAAAACGATGAGGAGAAAAAAGATTATATCAAATGGGTGGATTTCTCCCCCTCCTACGAAGCTTTGGACGCTGCTCTATCTTTAGATATTAAAAGCCACACCGAAGAAGGGCAAACACCCATAAACTGGGTGGATGTACTCTCCTACCTTGGTTCCAAATATGGCGGTGATTTTGGGCATTTTAAAAAAAGTGACATCACAAAACTCACCGAAACCCTCGAAAAGCAAAACACCACCATTGATGAACTTGGTAAAGATTTAAAAACCTACAGCTATTTTAAAGAAGCTTATGGTGCTGTTTTAAATGGCTTTGTGGGTGACTATACCATTGAAATCCCCGACCCGGATAACCCCGACCAAAAGAAAACTGTTTCCCGCTACGGTCTTCGGGTGTTTTCACCCATCGCCAAAGGCTATAGCTACAGTCACTTTGATGATTTCGGCGTTTCACGTTCTTATGGCTATAAGCGTAAACACCTGGGGCACGATATGATGGGTAGTGTCGGCACACCCATCATTGCCATTGAGTCTGGCATTGTTGAATGTGTGGGCTGGAATCAATATGGCGGTTGGCGCATCGGCATCCGGAGTTTTGATAAAAAACGCTACTATTACTATGCCCACCTGAGAAAAGACCACCCCTACAACGATATGTATGAGGGCAAAATCGTCACCGCAGGGGATGTTATCGGTTACTTAGGCATGACAGGCTACAGCCCCAAAGAAAATGTGAATAACATAAACACCCCGCACCTGCACTATGGTCTTCAGCTCATATTTAACGAAGAAACACAAAAAGATGGCACCAACCAAATTTGGATTAACCTCTATGCCATCACAAAGCTTTTAGAGAAAAACAAATCTGCTGTGTACCGTGATGATAAGGAATATTACCGGAAATATGAAATGTTTATTGATGAAACTGCGGAATAAAGGGGGAGATCTTTTTGATAAGTAAAAAGGAAATTGAAATGCTTGTATCCGATGATGTTGTGCGCGTCGAGGTCTCCGGCACATCCCTTGACAACACGACGATTGCTACGCTCTTTTCACTTTTGGCAAAAGAAAACATCTCCATTGACCTTTTGTGTTTTGCTCCAGCAAGCCACCATGGAGCCACCCTGATTTTTTCTGTATTCAATCAGGACTGTTCCAAAGTATTAAAAGCCACGGCGCAAATCAAAAAAACTGCCGCCCTGCGCATCATTGTTCAGGGCGGTTATTCTAAAATTACGTTCCACGGCGTCAATTTACTAAAAGAAACAGGCATTGCCTCAAGCTGCTTTTCTGCCTTAAGCTCTGCCCAAACCGAAACTGTCCTTGTTTCTGCCTCAGGAACAGACTTATCCCTTTTAGTGCAAAACGAAGCCTTAGACCGCACTCTTTCCCAGCTTGAATCCGTCTTTGGCTTTTGTGCTTATGAGGTATAAGCATCAATATCTTGGAAGGTAATATTTTTATGGAGGGCAAGGTTAATGCCGTTTGCCACCACCCGGGACACACGCTCAATCAACAGGTCAACCTCTTTCGGAGTTACCATAAACCCAGCCAGGGTATCCGGCAACGCATCTTTTAAAATTGCATATTGTTCTTCCGGGTCAAGTCTTGAAAGATTGCCAAAATGGTTCTCTTCTGCCTTGTCCTTTTCATTGTCTGATGCCATTTTTAAGGTATCTGCCGTAATGGTGGCAGCATCAATCACCGTAGGTACACCCACAGCAATTACCGGCACGCCCAAAGTGGATTTATCCAGAGCCTTTCGCTTATTTCCCACTCCGGCACCGGGGCTGATGCCTGTATCACAAATCTGCACGGTACTACTGATTCTGTCCATGCTTCTTGCAGCTAAAGCATCAATCACCACAACCGCCTCCGGCTTAATTTTATCTGTCACACCCCGGATAATTTCTCCGGTTTCCATACCGGTTGTTCCTAAAACACCAGGAGAGATAGCACATACCGGGCGGATGCCGTCATCAATCTCATCAGGGATGTATTCTAAAAGGTGTCTTGTCACCATCAGCTTCTCAATCACCTGAGGACCTAACGCATCCGGCGTGATGTTGCGGTTGCCAAGCCCCACCACCAAAACATTACTTTTGTCCTTTAGGGGCAAAAGAGATTTCAGTTCCTGCGCCACCACCTTGCAGAGTTTTTCATAATCTTCTCCCTCGGCAATGTTTACATCCTGAAATTCTACTGTTATATAATGGCCGATGGGTTTTCCCATTTGCCGCTGCGCTTTTAGAGTATCAATACCGATGCGCGAGATGTGAATATCACCTTGGTTTTCCTGTTTTACACTGACGCCTGAAATTTCACTTGCGGCTTCTACTAACATCTCGTGCATTTCAATGGCTAAATCTGTCCGAACATTTTGCATAACTGCCTCCTGATTTTCCGTTTTTTTTAGTATCGCAAAAATTTTTTTAAAATATGCGGAACTTTTTTGAAACTTATGCGTCTAACCATTGTAAACAAAATACATAAAGGAGGATTTTCACATGAAAATTCAAAAATCATTCAGAATTTTAGCAGCCATTTTGGCAATCGCAATGATCAGCACCTTCTCATTCTCCGTATTTGCAGAAAATGACGTTATGCTGATTGCAGAAAACGAAGAAGCTTTGGTAGAAACCATGCCCTCTGCTGTTACCGTTGTTGCCGACATTGCAGAAGTTAATGCTGAAGCAGAAATCCCCTACATACTGGTAAACATAGACGGTGAAGAAGCAAACCAGATTCATCTGCACATCTCCGAAGAAACTGCTTTAATCAAAGCAGACGGAACACCCATCGCTCTTACAGACCTTTCTAAAGAAAGCATTATCATTGCTTACCACTCTACCATGGTGACCAGAAGTCTGCCGGCGCAGAGTGCAGCATTTGCAGTTGTTTTACTTGAAAGCGAAGATGATTTCTACCCCATCTACATGGTTGCTAGCGAAAAAACCGAAGAAGGCATTGCTTCCGAAGATGGCAACTACGTTGCTGTAGCAACCGAAGGATGCGAAGTTGTTCCTTACAAAACAAGAAACATTGTAACCTTAGATGATGTGAAAGCCGGCAGCAAGCTCTTAGTTTGGAGCAGAGTGATGACCATGAGCATTCCTGCTCTGTTAAACGCAGAAAAAATTATGATTCTGCCGGAAGCTGTTTCCTCTACCCCGACAGTTGACGGTGTTATTGAATTTATCCCCAGCGAATGGGCAAAAGAAGAAGTTGCTAAAGCATCAGAATACGGTCTTTTAGCAGGCTTTGAAGCTATCAACTACCAGAAAAACATTACAAGAGCAGAATTTGCAAAGCTGATTATGAACTGCACCACACCGGTTTTAGGTCTTTCCTCTGCTGAAATTGTTGGCGAAAACGGCGCACAATTTACCGACATTGACGATGTAGACGTAAACGCTGCTGCACTTTTAGGTATCGTAAACGGTGTTGGCGAGGGCAAGTTTGCTCCCGAAAATGAAATTACCCGTCAGGAAATCGCCGTTATGATGCACAGAGCTATCAACGCGGTTTCCATCCTGTTGGATAAAACCTATCTGGAAAAAGCAACTGATGACCTTTCTGCATACACCGACGCTGCTTCTGTTGCTGACTGGGCAAAAGCCGGCGTTGCAACACTGGCTGCAAACGAAGTTATGAAAGGCACCGGCGAAGGCGTCCTTTCTCCCTTGGGTCAGACCACTGTTGAACAGGCAATTTTACTGGCTACAAGAATTTTTGAATTAATGAAATAATAAACCTAATAAAAAAGAACCTGCCGTAAATTTCGTTACGGCAGGTTCTTTTTATGCCTGTTTCTTTCTATCATATATCAGTATACCTATGAGAGTTATGCTCAACTTACCGTGGGTAATGAGTACACTGTAGGTTGCGGTTATGCCATCATAGAAGCACCATATAAATCTCCGGCTGTCATAAATGTTATTGTTCTTTCCAGTCAGCTAGCTTGTCCTCTAAAACCCTCAAAAAACCCTGCTGATTTGTTTCCAAATTGTATTGCTCTACCATTTTTGTTACACCTGCTTCAACCTGCTTCACCTCTGCCTCTAAGTGGCTTGCCGGCAAGCGATAGGCACCGCTGCCAAAAATAATTAACTGCTCAAGTCCATCAGAAGTTGCAACTGTTACATTATATTGCTTCGTCAGTTCACGCACGGCTTTTTCGATGTAAGCATCTGCCGTTTGAGCCTCTTTGGTGTACACAATGGTAATGCCCTGTTCTCGCTCCACTTCGCCCCGATTACCTTTCACTTTGTAAGCGTCAAACACTAAAATAATCTCATAGCCGCTGAAAACTTTATAAACAGAAAGCCTCTCTGTCAGCTTTTTTCTGGCAGATTCTAAGCTGTCTTTTGCAATTTCTTTCAGCTCGTCCCAGGCAAAAATGATGTTATAACCATCCACTAACAGATAGCTTTTTTCGTGCCTTTGTCTGCCACGAAAATGGGGCTCTGCTGCTTTTGGTTCTTTTTTTGTCCGCATGGCGTGGGTGGGAAGCTTGGTTTCCACCTTGCCATAGGTTTTTTCAAAAATCTTTAAAAGCTCATCATCACTTGCATGAAAATTTGCAGAACGTACCATGGTATCCCGCTCCGGCTCTGACTTTTTGGGCTTTAAAACACTTTCTAAATGCATATGATTTGGCACTTCGTTCCATTTCACAGTAAAACCTGCGCCATGAGAACAAAAAACAGAATCGGCTGTGTTTTCCACATCGCTCTCTGTATCATAGCCTATAGAAGCTATCACTGCATCAGCATTTTTGCACTTGCCGTAACCACTGAGTGTGCAATGTATGCGCCCCTGTCCGTGAGTATAAGCCGTAATTTGTTTCTGATAGTTGCGAATTGCCTCCGCTGGTGCACTACCCTTAATTTTGGTCATATCGCCGTTTGGTCTGTCAATAGAAAAACTTGCACCTAAAAGGTCTAAATCTGTCATGGCCTTACCCACATTCACCGCAGGCAGGTCAATGACAAAATCATAATACGGCTCAAGTAACACCGACTTTGCCTGCATAAGGCCCTGCCTTACAGCACGGTACGTAGCCTGACGAAAATCGCCACCCTCTGTATGCTTAACGTGCGCCGCACCGGACTTCAGCGTAATTTTCATATCGGTAATGGGCGAGCCTGTCAAAACGCCCAAATGCTGTTTTTCCATCAGATGGGTCAGCACAAGGCGTTGCCAGTTTTTATCCAAAACACTCTCGGGGCAATCAGCCTCAAACTGCATCCCAGACCCTTGAGGCAGTGGGCTAAGCAAAAGATGCACCTCAGCATAGTGCCGGAGGGGTTCAAAATGCCCCACGCCCTCAACAGCGTGTTCAATGGTTTCTTTATAAACAATGCGCCCCTCTTCAAATTCCACAGCCATGTCAAACCGTTTTAAAACCAGCTGTTTTAAAACCTCAAGCTGAATTTCGCCCATAAGTCTGAGCTGAATTTCCTTAAGCTGGGCGTTCCAGGTTACCCGGAGTTGGGTTTCCTCCTGCTCAAGTTCTTTAAATTTTTCAAGTGCCACTGAAGGCTCCACACCCTTTGGCAAAAGAACACGATAACTGAAAATCGGCTCTGCCGTCAAAGATGATGCATTTTTCTCAAAGCCAAGTCCTTGCCCTGCCGATGTTTTCTTGGGACCTGTAACGGCACAAACCGAGCCGCAGAAAACCTCGTCTGCCATTTTATATTTATCACCGGAGTAAATGCGGATTTCATTCACCTTTTCTAACGAGTCTTCATCCGATTCAATCATGCTTTTCACTTTCAGGCTGCCACCGGTAATTTTCATATAGGTTAGCCGATTGCCCTTGTCATCCTGGCCGATTTTAAAAACCTTTGCGCCAAATTCCTCCACACCCTCGGTTTCTTCAGTTAACACATCAAAAGCTTTTAAAAATTCTTCCACGCCCTCCATTTTAAGGGCTGAGCCTGCAAAGCAGGGGAAGACGTTCCGCTTTTTAATTGCCCTGCGAACCGAAACGTCACTTGTGGCACCCTCTAAAAATTCTTCCATGAGTGCTTCATCACACATAGCAAGATTTTCACAAAGAGCATCTTTTGGGGCGGTAAAATCAACAAAATTTTCACCAAATTCAGCTTGCAGTGTTTCTAAGACCCGCTCCTTATCGCTCCCGGTTAAATCCATTTTATTAATAAAAATAAACACAGGGAGTCGATGCCGCTTCAGCATCTCCCACAGGGTTTTCGTGTGGCTTTGCACACCGTCTGTGGCACTGATGACCAAAATGGCATAATCAAGCACGCCCAGAGTGCGCTCTGCTTCTGCTGCAAAGTCCACATGCCCGGGCGTGTCAAGCAAAGTCATCACCGAGTTTTCAAAGGTCATAACAGCCTGCTTTGAAAAAATGGTAATGCCTCTTTTTCTCTCTATTTCATTTGTGTCTAAAAACGTATCCTTGGCATCTACCCTGCCCAGCTTTCTGATTTCGCCGGCAGCATATAAAAGCCCCTCAGACAATGTGGTTTTGCCTGCGTCAACATGGGCTAAAATGCCAACTGCAATCTGTTTCATGCATCCTCCGCCATTAACCGTCTTTTAATTCCTTAATCAGTCTTGTGCCGATGACCGGCTTTTCAAGATAGGCAAACAGTTCGTCTAAATCATCTGTCATTTTGTATAAGTCCAAACAGTTTTCTTTAATAAAATTCTTAGAAATGGCATTTTTAATAACGCTTTCTAAATCATTATAATAGCCGTTTATGTTATAAATCGCAATGGGTTTATTATGACGGCAAAGCTGTTTTAAGGTGAGAATTTCAAAAAATTCTTCAAAGGTGCCAATGCCACCCGGTGTCACAATAAAGCCATCCGCATTGTCTTCCATAATCTGTTTCCGTTCACGCATGGTGTCAGGCTCTACCAGTTTATCACACACATCGCAAATTTCTTCAACCGTTTCATCACCAAAAAATTTGGGAATCACCCCTAAAATGTATCCGCCTTTCGAACGAACACCCCGGGCAGCGGCTCCCATGAGTCCGTTTCCGCCACCGCCAAATACCAGGGAATGGCCCCGCTCTACCATCATTTTTCCTAAGATTTCCACTTTTTCAATATAGTCTTTATCAATGGTGGGCGATGCCGCACCGTAAACACACAATCTCATACCATTGCTCCTTTCTGTGCCGTCTATTTTATTATATAACGTTGACACCCAATCCATGAAAGGATTTTATAAATCTACGCCCAAAAACTTTTTAGCAAGAACGCCTACAAAGAACGAAATCACTGCGACACCAATGCTGATGAGGGACATTTCTAAAAATTTAGGTTTGAATTTTTCACCCTGAGCAACCGAAATATAATAGGTAAAGCCGGCTATAATCAAAATAACAATGACCAGCATAGATAACAGAGCCACAAGATATTGCTCATTGCCTAAAACAAGATAAGGCAAAATAAGCAGTGCTACGGTAATCAAATAAGCAATACCCGTATAGGTGCAGGATTTAAAGGCATCGGTTCTGCCCTCGCTTTTTGCCGCTAAAAATTCACTGGACGCCATTGAAAAGGTGGCAGAGATTCCCATAATTAAACCCGAAAGAGCAATTAAGCGTGTATTCTGCATAGCAAAGGTAAAGCCCGCCAAAGAACCGGTCAGTTCCACAAGGGCATCATTCATTCCCAATACCATGCTGCCCACATACTGCAATCGTTCTTCATCCAGCATGTTAAGAAGCGCTTCTTCGTGCTCTTCCTCCTGCTCTTTAATGTGATGGCTTTCCTCCACCTCTTCAAACAGGGTGGCATATTCTGACTGAGCACCCTCTTCTCCGTTTTCCATCAATTTAACGGCAAAGGTAAAGCCAAAAAGACAGGCAAGCAGTTTATATTTAAACACCTTACCCCTTTGGGGCTTCATCTCAATGCCAGTATATTTTTTCCAAATTTCGTAATGGGCTTTTTCTTCTGACGCAAGACGCAGCAGAGTTTTCTTATTCTCATCTCCCTTGGCAAATTTCGCAATTTCGGTATAAATAACACTTTCCGTTAATTCGTTCTGTTGCATTTTTTTAATAATATTCATTGCCTTGGGCGAAACATTTGTATTCATACAAAAACTCCTTATCTCGTGCAAAAAATCGGTTTTGGCACCAAATCGCACGTATGTTATCCGGCAATGCTGTATTTTTTAAGATATGCTTCGTATAATTCTTTGTATTCATTTTCATCATCTTCTTTGATGTTGTTGAGATATTCGTGGGTTTCAAAAGAGTCATTTGAAATTTCAATAAAGCATACAGCAATGTTAGAACAATGGTCGGATACACGCTCATAGTTTGTCAAAAGGTCAGAGAGAATAAAGCCAAGCTCCATGGTGCAATCCCCCTGACGCAGACGGGAAATGTGACCGTTTTTGATAACTCTCTTTAAAACGTCAATCACCTGCTCTAAAGGCTCAACCCGTTTTGCATCCTCTAAGCTGTCGTTGACTAAAGCACTCACAGCCAAATCAAGAGTTTCACTGACAGCTTCGGTAATCACCTTAAGGTCGTCCTGTGCCTTTTGCGAGAAAGTAATTTCTTTATCATAAATTTCCTTAGCTGCTTCTGCAACGTTTAATGCGTGGTCAGAAATACGTTCAATGTCACCAACACAGTGAAGCAGTTCAGATACCACCCTGCTGTCATTGGTGGACATGTTGTTAGCAGCAATTTTAACCAGATAGGTGCTGGTTTTATCTTCATACTTATCTACCATTTTTTCTAAGGACACAATTTCATCAAACACACTTTGGTCATAATTTTCAACCAACAAAGATGCCTTTTTAAAGCAATCAGATGAAATTCTTGCCATCTCGCAAACTAAATTCTTACACTGCTCAACCGCAAAGGAAGGCACATCCAAAAATCTTTCATCCAAAGCACCAAATGCATCAATTTCATCGTCTTTATCGTTTTTAATAACTTTAATACAAACTTTTTCAATTAAAGAGCAGAAAGGAAGTAAAATAACAGTAGATAAAATGTTAAAGAGAGTGTGCACCAAAGCAATGTTCATAGCTGATGCACGCATCGTCATAAAACCAAAGTCCATAACCGCATACAGAGCATAGAAAATGCCTGCGACAATAACCACACCAATCATTTTGATAAACAGGCAGGCAAAAGCCACACGTTTTGAATCTGAATTACCGCTGATGGATGAAATAATCGGTGTAATGGTGGTGCCGATGTTTTGACCTAAAATAACCGGAATTGCGGTAGAATAGGGAATCACACAAGAAAGTGCCAATGCCTGCAATACACCAACAGAGGCAGAAGATGACTGGATGATTGCTGTAAAAAGCGTACCAACTAAAATACCCATAAGCGGGTTAGAAAACATCGTTAAAAGACTGATAAAGGCTTCATTATCACGCAGCCCTTCCACCGCGCCACTCATGGCGTCCATACCGAACATCAAAACAGCAAAACCAATTAAAATAAAACCGACATTCTTTTTCTTATCCGTTTTTGCTACCATTGTCATAATCACACCAACAGCTGCTAAAACAGGTGTAAATGACTCTGGTTTTAAAAGCTTAAGAATCATTGCCGTGCCTTTAATATCTGCCGTACTGAGAAGCCAAGAGGTAACGGTTGTACCAATGTTTGCACCCATAATGATGCTGATGGTTTGACCCAACTTCATTATGCCTGAATTAACAAAACCTACCAGCATAACGGTTGTGGCGGATGATGACTGAATAACCGCTGTTACAACAAGACCCAGCAAAAAGCCTGTCCATCTCTTTGCAGTCAGCTTTGCCAAAACCGATTCAAGCTTACCGCCTGCAAGTTTTTTAAGCTGTCCCCCATTAAATCCATACCATAAAGGAACAACGCAAGGCCGCCAACCAAGCCCAAAATTTCGAAAATACCCATTTTCTTCCTCCTCTGATAATTCCGTTTGCTTTTCAAGATGTTTTAAAACTAACAATTACATACTTTTCTGCAACCATTTTACCACAAATTGTAGGAATAATCAATGTAAAAAAAACAAAAAGGCAATTTTCCGTTTAGAGAAAATTGCCTTTTTTTATAACTTTTTCAGTCCTTATTTTTTATACAAGGGACCATATACACCACAAGCTCTGTAGTCCTGACCCTCTTTATCCATACCGAAGGCATTCCAAGCTGCTGGTCTGAAGATTTCTTCTTCGGGCACGTTGTGCATGCAAACAGGAATTCTCAGCATAGAACACAGAGTAATGAGGTCAGCACCAATGTGACCATAGCTGATGGCACCGTGGTTAGCACCCCAGTTATTCATAACATCATAAGCTGTTTTAAATGCACCCTCACCGGTACATCTGGGAGCAAACCAGGTACAGGGCCAGGTGGGGTTGGTTCTTTCCATCAAAGCGTCAGATACATCATCGGGCAGGTTCACTGTCCAGCCTTCTGCAATTTGCATCACAGGGCCAAGACCTTTCACCAGGTTCAAACGAATCATGGTTACAGGCATTTCTGCACGGGTTGTGAAATGGCTGGAGAAACCGCCACCACGGAAGTTATCAAAACCAGCTTCGCACCAAACGGTTGCGTCGGTCATTTTCTTAATATCTTCATCGGTAACTTCCCACCATTTTTTCATGGTGGCATTGCCGTTTTCATCAGTACATTCACCGCAGGCATCCAGACAAGCTGCACCGGAGTTTAACAGATGGATGATACCGCCGTTTTCTTTTGCCTTGCCCTCTAAGTCATAACCGGTAACACGTTTGGTTGCTTCAGGTGACCAGAAAGTACGAACATCGGCAAAAATCTGTGCGCGATGTGTCAAAAGGCGCATAAACAACATACCAAGACCGTTTAACACGTCATTTTCAGTTGCCAGTGTATAAGGTTCGCGTGCACCCTCATAGTCAAAGGTTGAGCTTAAAAGTGCTTCAGGATAGTCACAGTTGGGCCAGTGGTCTGTCCACTGTCTTTGACCCTGGAAGCCACCAGCAATAGCGTTGTGACCCACCATTTCTTCCTCGCAACCCTCAGGCAGATTTTTATTGCCTACCATCAGGTCTTTGATGATGCAATACATCTTAACAGTGAATTCCCACTGTTTTTCTTTTTCTTCATCAGAGAAGCGAACAAAGTCCGGGTTATCATCACGACCCATTTTGCAATGTTCTTTTGTCCAGGCAAGTGCCTTCTGATATTCTTCTTCGTTGTAAATGCCCTCTTCCATACGGCGGAGGATTTCAACCTCATCTACTGATTCAACACGCATACCAAGGTAAGACTCTACAAAGTCCTGGTCCATAATAGAGCCGCCGATACCCATGCACTGTGAACCAATCTGCAGGTATGACTTGCCTCTCATGGTTGCAACTGCAACAGCCGCACGACCAAAGCGCAAGAGCTTTTCTTTTACATCCTCAGGAATCTCAGTTACCTGATCGCGATCCTGCACCTCATGACCATAGATACCAAAGGCGGGCAAACCTTTCTGTGCGTGGGATGCAAGTACTGCTGCCAGATACACAGCGCCCGGTCTTTCAGTACCATTAAAGCCCCAAACACCTTTAATGGTATTGGGATCCATATCCATAGTTTCTGAACCATAGCACCAGCAAGGAGTTACAGACAGGGTAATGTCAACGCCCTCTTTTTTAAATTTATCAGCGCAAGCTACAGCTTCCGGCACACGACCGATGCTTGTGTCTGCAATGACAACCTTAACCGGGTCACCATTTGAATAGTAAAGATTTTCTTCAAATAACTTTTTAGCTGCCTCAGCCATAGCCATAGTCTGACCTTCCAGACTCTCACGCAGCTTCATAGGGCCACGACGGCCATCAATAACCGGACGAATACCAATAACAGGATAATCGCCCACATATCTCTTTTCTGCCATAAAAAATTCCTCCTTATGTCGAAATTAATTCTTTTCAATTATAATTATATCCTTGAAATATATATTTTTCTTGTGTTATAATAGAAAAAAGTATAATTATTTTCAGTTTAAGGGGTATATATGATTTATAACG
>JAZSJR010000049.1:0-8380 GCA_045534415.1 Clostridia bacterium | reverse complement strand
GCATTTAACATTTACTGCTCTGTCAACAATTTCCTGCGCTGCCGCTGTAAAATATACTCGAGCGTCTTCAATACAGTCTTTGTCTTTGCAGGAATCATAAATTTTATCGGTATGTATGCAAACTGCATCCTTAGGATCACAGCCCCCATAAGGGTTACGCATTTTTTCATTCATATAAAATTCCATACCTTTCTGCCCGCAAAAGATACTCTTTTCCTCTTATCTGCGGGCGGATAAGAGAAAGACCCTATACCATACTATATGCACAGGCTTTCAGATTTGCCACATTCTTTGATAGAAAATGCAGAACGCTATCTTTAGCGTCCTGCATTTTTTCATACGCGGGGAATGAGTATCTTCTGTCCGGCAAGAATCTGCTCACCATCCATTTGATTCAGTTTCATAACAGCCTGCCGGTCAACGCGATAATGCTTGGAAACATCCCAAAGGGTGTCGCCTTTTTGTGCAAAATAAATGACAAGGCCGCGGCTTTCTGGTTCTGCTTCTCCCTCCAAAATTTCACAAGCCGTTACCGGATTAACCATTTGCCGCTTAACCACCCGAGTATAAAACTCCAGTTTGGAGCGCAGTTCAATTTCAGAGGCAGCATTTAAAGTAAAGCTGATGTTCTGATCCGTAACACCGCACTCGCAGATGGTTGTATCATCAGCACCTTGGGCGGGCACAGCGTGTTCAAAGTCAAATTCACCCTCTAAGCTGTAAAGAGGCTGCTTGTCACCGGCACTGCCATACAAAACAATAACACCCAGTTTGCCGCGGATAACCAGCTTATCATCCTTAACCAAAAGCTCCTGCACCTTAGGCTTGCAATCTAAACTATAAATTGCACTTGCTGCAGGCACACCCTCAGGAACAGTTAGAATCTCTTTTAAGTTCAGATGACTGATGCCCTCGCATAAAAGTTCATCCAGCTGCAGACTCTCATGGGTTACCTCCTCGTGACCTGATAAGCTGTAGCAATCTTCTACAAAGCTTTTATCCTGTATCTTAGATGCCATTACATCAGCATGAAGCACCACATCTAACGAGATGGCCCGGGGGTCGCCGTTAGCATCATCCTTTAAAAGGTAGTAAACATCTTTCACCTCGTAGGATACGTTACAAAGGCAAGTGTCATCTAGGCCGGAAACCTCAAGAATTTCGCTAAAGGGAATTTCATGCTCCATAATATGAAGCCCATCTTCCGGGTCAAGACTTTGATACAGGGTGTACACCATAAGTGCACCTTTCACAATCATTTTCCCTGACATCAGCTTGCAATCTCCCCTAAGGGCTTTTACGCTCAGTTTGATAATTTCATCTGCATCCGGTTTCGCCGCCGGAATTTCAATGGTTTCAGAAATAACAACCTCACCGGTGGTGTCTGCAATAACCTGATATGCCGATACTGTGTTCTTTTTAAGCTGCAATGGGCACTCAGCGGGTGCTTCTGATAAAAATGCGGCTTCCATCCGCTTATAGCATTTAGCCGAAACCCCTGCAACAACCCTCACATTCAGTTTTCGGGAGTTGATGAGAGAAAATTCCACATGCTCGGTTACAGCTTTTACACAAGCGGTAACATCACCATCTTTTCCAATATCAATGCCGTCTTTAAAGGTAAGCTTTGCATCAATGCTCTTAGGACCGATTCCCTCTCCGTCGGGGATATACAAAATTTTTACCGTAGCCACACCCTGATAGTGCAGTCTTCCCTCTTCTAAATGATACTCAGTTATAATCGTTGTTGCCTCTGCCAGCAAAACCTCAGAAATATCCGGCTTAATATCAGGCACAATGACATCGCCCTCAACCAAAAGTGTGGCTGTTTGACTTGCCACCATTTCGTTAATGGACAAATGCTCTTTTTGAAAATCTATCTGCATAGCCTTTCCTCCTTCATTATATTTCTCGGTTTCAATCTATTCGCCAAAAGCCTGATTTATGCCTTTTGCCGCATAAAAATTTGTCTTTCTGCCAAAATAGTAAAATATTAATTGAACGGGGTGTTTTTATGGTCACCATTGCCATTTGCGAAGAAGATGAAACCATTTGCAATCTTTTTCAGCTTGCACTGAAAGCCAAAGGACAAAAGGCGCATCAAAAAGAAACCGCAAACTGTCACTACCTGCTTGTAAAGCCTGAGGAAGAAAAAAGCCGTGACATTCTGCTGCTCCATAAACCTCAAACTGTGATGGGGGCTGACTATATAACCCTGTTAAATGCTGACCAGAGCATTCTGGTGCCTGACAAAAAGAAGTCTTTACTCATTACCTATGGCATAAATCCCCTTGCCACCATAACTGCCTCTTCTTTTTCTACAGATGGAGAAAAGACCTCTTTTTTCTGTTGCCTGCAGCGTTCTATTGTCACCTTAAAAGGCAAGGTGTTAGAGCCTCAGGAATTTCCGGTCACTTTGCCAAAACCCGTTCCGGATTTAAGTGCCGCTATGGGATTTGTTGCCTTATGTCTGGTGCTTTCTTTCAAACCAGGGGATTTTTTATTTTAAATTTTCTTCCTTACACGCCGTCCCTTTGGTTTAACTCCTTTTTCGTAAAAAAAGTTGTGAAAAAAATGTCAAATTCTTTGATTTGGCTATTGATTTTAATCATTACTTTTGATACAATAGATATGATAAAAATTTAAGGAGTTGAACCAAATGGCATTAGTAACAAGTAAAGAAATGTTCCAGAAGGCATACGATGGCGGCTATGCTATCGGTGCTTTTAACGTAAACAACATGGAAATCATTCAGGGTATTACAGAAGCCGCAAAAGAAGTTAGCGCTCCCCTGATTCTGCAGGTTTCCGCAGGTGCAAGAAAATATGCTAACCATACTTACCTTGTAAAACTGGTTGAAGCAGCGTTAATCGAAACTGACCTGCCCATCTGTCTGCACCTTGACCATGGTGACAGCTTTGAACTGTGTAAGTCTTGTATCGACGGCGGCTTTACCTCCGTTATGATTGACGGTTCTCACCATTCTTTTGAAGACAACATTGAACTGACCAAAAAAGTTGTTGAATACGCTCACGAACGCGGCGTTGTTGTTGAAGGTGAATTAGGTCGTCTGGCTGGTATCGAAGATGATGTAAACGTATCTGAAGAAGATGCTTCTTACACACGTCCTTCCGAAGTTGAAGAATTCGTTACCCGTACCGGCGTTGACTCTCTGGCAATCGCTATCGGCACAAGCCACGGCGCTTACAAATTCAAACCCGGTCAGAAACCCCAGCTGCGTTTCGACATTTTAAAAGAAGTTGAAGAGCGTCTGCCCAACTTCCCCATCGTTCTCCACGGTGCAAGCAGCGTTATCCCCGAATTTGTTGACATGATCAACGCTAACGGCGGTAACATGCCTGATGCAATCGGTATCCCCGAAGATATGCTGCGTGAAGCTGCAAAATCTGCAGTATGTAAGATTAATATTGACTCTGACCTGCGTCTGGCTATGACCGGTTCTATCCGTAAGTACATGGCTGAAAATCCTGCACACTTTGACCCCAGACAGTATCTGACTCCGGCTCGTGCAGCAATTAAAGAACTGGTTAAGAACAAGCTGATCAACGTTTTAGGTTGCGACGGCAAAGCGTGAGCTTAACCGTTAGATGCTAAAAAGCATGTATGCGGGCGATTTTACATCGCCCGCTTTTTTTGTATAAGATTAAGGAGGGTTTCCCTTGGAACAAAAAAGAGAACAATTCGGCTCACGTTTAGGGTTTATTTTAATTTCAGCCGGATGTGCCATCGGTCTTGGAAATGTTTGGCGTTTTCCACACGTTGCCGGTGAGTATGGCGGCGCTGCCTTTATTGTAATTTATCTATTATTTTTACTTATTTTCGGCATTCCCATTATGACCATTGAATTTTCAGTAGGGCGCGGTAGCGGAAAAAGCATTGCCACCTCATTTCACGAGCTTGAGCCAAAAGGCACAAAATGGCATTGGTTCAGCCCCATTGCCATCATTGGCAACTACCTGTTAATGATGTTTTACACCGTAATTACCGGGTGGATGTTCATCTACCTTGTCAAGATGATTGCGGGCGATTTTGTAAACTGCACTACCACTGAGATTTCGGCACAGTTTTCTGCTATGACTGGGAATCCATGGCTGTTAATCGGTTTTATGGCACTCTCTACCATCATTGGTTTTGTCATTTGTTCATTCGGTCTTAAAAACGGCGTTGAAAAAATCTCTAAAGTTATGATGATTGCACTGCTGGCCATCATTGTCATTTTAGCCATCCGCGTTGTTACTCTCCCCGGTGCCGGTGAAGGACTTCGTTATTATCTGATTCCCGACTTTGGCAAAATGGTGGAAAAAGGCATTGGAGAAGTGATTATGGCAGCCATGTCTCAGGCATTTTTCACCCTGTCCATCGGCATGGGGTCAATGGCAGTGTTCGGTAGCTACATCAGTAAAAACCGCTGCCTGATGGGTGAAAGCATCACCATTGCTGTGCTTGATACCTTTGTTGCTGTTATGGCTGGTCTCATTGTCATCCCCGCTTGCTTTGCCTTTGGCATTGAGCCGGACGCAGGCCCCAGCTTGGTTTTTGAAACCCTGCCTAACGTTTTTAATGCTATGGCAGGCGGCAGACTTTGGGGCAGTTGCTTCTTTTTATTTATGATTTTTGCTGCTATGTCTACTTTGGTGGCTGTTTTTGAAAACATCATTTCCTACGGCATGGACCGTTTCGGTTGGAGCCGCAAAAAATCCTGCCTGATCAACTGCGTGCTGATTATCTTTTTATCCCTGCCTTGTGCACTGGGCTTTAACCTGCTTTCGGGCATAGAGCCTATGGGTGCTGGTACTACCATTTTAGATTTGGAAGATTTCCTCGTCAGCACAAACATTCTGCCTCTTGGCTCCCTGGTGTATGTACTCTTTGCCACAAACAATAAGTATGGTTGGGGATGGGATAATTTCCTTACAGAAGCCAACACGGGTAAAGGTGCAAAATTCCCTCGCTTTTTAAAAGTGTATGTAAAATACATTTTGCCCATTATTATCTTAATTTTATGGGCACAAAGCTATGTATAATAAGAACCTCACGAAAAACTAACGAACTAAAAGTTCGAGTTTTTCGGAGAACCTTGTTGTGTTTCACTACAATGAAAAATGCTGTAGCATTTGCTACAGCATTTTTTCTATTCTAAATATCTGTTTTCTCGAAGCCAGTTCACTGTTTCCATAAAGTTTTCATTAAACTGGAACCATATGGTAGGCGAACGGTCATTGTCTTTTATGAGTCCAACCTCCAAGCTATAATGGTTGACCATTTTATCTACCGCTATCTCAATTCCCTTGGCACTTGCCTCAGCATACTCTCTTTGGTATGCATATCGGTCGCTGATTTCTTCGTAGCTGAGCCTGTCAAGGTCTGCTCGTATGCAAGCAATCAGTTCCTCTTTTTTAGCACCATAAAGTGGTTCGTTTTCCTTATTTGGCGCAATCACCCTTAAATGGCTGATTCCTTCCGGATGCAAGCGGAAATTGGGGAACATACTGTCTTTTGCCGCATCAGTATCAAAAATTGGATGCAGTGCTGTCCCCGGCCCCCCATAAGCACGAACAATTTTTCTGCCGGAGGTGATCTGATAGGCTACATACAGCTTTTGCGTACCCAATCTGTCTGCCCCTGTCAGCTTGCCTGCATCAATCCTGTCCTGATGAAAATCCCGAACCATATTGATGCCCTCTTTGTCCCACAAAATGGCACCACCCTCGCTACCGGTACCCTCCGTGGCATTGCGCTCATCCCAACCCGATAAGAGGAAGTCCCCGACATATACTTTTTCAATACTCTCTGTTGCAGGAACAGTTGTACCGAAGCCAAACACATTGCCAGTAATGGCAAAGTACGCCAAAAGTACCAAAACACCAAACACTACATAGCCTTTATAATACCGAACAATGCGGAAAGATTTTAAAATCAGCATCTTTGCTGCCGCGTATCCAATCAGGGCAAACAAAAGGAAAACAAAAACACTGGGTGTTTGACCGCCTCTGCCGCTGATGTCAGTAAAAAAGCTTGTGCCCAAAAGCATCACACAAAAGGTTACGCCATATAAAAATACAGGCCGAACCCAGGAAAAAGCCACCACATCTCCGGCTCTTTCTACAGGGCGTTTGTGATAGAAAAACAACCCTAAACCAGTAAAGAGAAGAATGTATCCCCCGGCAAGTACCGGAATCCACCAAATGGGTTCTGCCGTCAGGTATTGGGGGTAATACATGGGCACCAGTTTTAACAAAAACTCAATAGTAGGGTTCATAGCAACAGATGTAAAGCCAAACAACCAGCCATCCAATAGGTCAGAAAGCAAGCCAACAACCCCTAAAGGCACAAAACTGATGATGAATACATACAGAAGCTGTGCCACAGAGTTTCCGGTAAAAACGCCCACAAAAATCGTAAAGCACAAGGTTGCCGTACCGGTTAGCAGTTGGCTGAAGACCCAATCGGCTACCTGCGTCAGGTTCATAACCGGTGCAAATCCCCCAAACAGGCACATTAAAACAAGGATGATGCTATTGATTAAGATAGGCACTGCCAAAAGCACAAACCCCGACGCAAGGGTTGACATATATAACTGCCCCCGGGTTACCGGCAAGGCGTGAAACAGGGTTGCACTGCGGGTAGACTGCATATAGTGAAACACACAAACGCCCAAAAGAACCGCCGCACCGATTAAAAGCACAAAGGTGATTTCGTTACTTGCCAGAATTTGCTGTTTCATTTCAGGAAAGCGCATAGCGTTGTCAAGCAGTTGTTCCTTATTGCACAAATGCATATAAGGCTCACACAAAAACAAAATGAAAGCATACAGGGCAGAAACCCACCAAAAACGCTTCACATTATGGCGAATGATGCCGCATTTAGGCCAAAATGTTTTTAAAGTCATAGCCTTTCCCTCCTAACTCATATATAAATACTTCTTCTAAGGTTAAAGGAATCAATTCTGCAAGGAGTGGGTTAAATGCACCCACCGCCTGCAAAATTTCATCGCTCTGCCCACGCAAAATCAGCAGATGTACCCTGCCGCTTTCTGAATGATTTAACACATTAAGCTGCTCAAGCAATGCATCGGGAAAGGCATCCGGAAACGCAACCTGCAATTTAAAGGTATCAGACTTCATATCAGAAAGAGCCTTTTGCAAAAGCATTTCTCCCTGATGCAAAATGCCCACATGGTCACAAACATCCTCAAGCTCTCTTAAGTTGTGGCTGGAAATTAGAACGGTTATGCCCCGCTCTTCCACCTCCTGCAAAATAACGCCCCAAACCTTTTTACGCATAACAGGGTCTAAGCCATCAACCGGCTCATCTAAAATAATGACCTCGGGCTTACAGCTCATAGACACCCAAAAGGCAACCTGCTTCTGCATACCTTTAGAAAAACGGGCAATCCGTTTTTTCTCATCCAACCCAAAAAGTGTAGAAAGTTCTTTATACCGCTCCCAGGAAAATCCGGGGTATAGTGTGCTGTAGAATTGTGCCACATCTCGCGGCGTAAACGTTGTCGGAAAATACAAATCGTCCGGTATGTACGCAACACGCTTTTTTAATTCTACATTGTCATAAACCAATTCATTATTTATTTTCACAGTGCCGGCATCTGTCAGATAAACGCCACACAAACATTTAATTAAAGTAGTTTTGCCGGAACCATTCGGCCCCACGAGACCATATACACTACCCGGCTCTACAGACAAGTTGACACCATTTAGCGCAACGTGGTCATCAAATCGTTTCACTAGATTTTCAATTTGAATCATAGCTTATTGCCTCCTTTTTTTATTCTTTCTGTTAACTCTTCTTCTGTGACACCCAGATACAAAAGTTCTGCCGCGCAGGAGGAGAATTTTTTCATAAGCACTTCAATCCGTGCTGAGTCCTCAGCATCTTTTTTAGGAGATACAAAATTTCCCCGACCCTTCACCGAATAAATAAATCCCTCACTTTCAAGCTCGTGGTAGGCTCTTTGGATGGTATTGGGGTTAATGGCAAGGCTGCCGGCAACTTCCCGAACCGAGGGTATTCTTTCCCCTTCCTTTAAAACGCCACTCATTATCAGTTTTTTAAATCCGTCCCGCACCTGCTCGTAAATTGCCTTTTGACTGCGGTAGTCAATCTGAATCATGGTTTCACCTCCTTTAGTGTATTAATTGTCTTAATACACTTATATCACACGTTATCAGATTTGTCAAGACCCTGATAAAAATTTTCTGTTTTTGTCTCACAATTGAAACAAAACAACAATTTTTTTAGTTATTTGCCCCAATTCCAGAGCTGAAAGAGCGCGTGATACCGCCATTTATAAAAAAATATTGTGTTGCAAAATACTTTTAACACAATATCTTGTATATTACCG
>JAZSJR010000002.1:0-2076 GCA_045534415.1 Clostridia bacterium | reverse complement strand
AAGGTATGCACGGTGTTGCTTTTGAAAATGCTGAAATTGTAGCGGGTAGTTGGGACTTAGATCAGGGAATATATGCAACTGTTAAAGATATGGTAGATAATGGGGTTGAAGTATTTAATAATAGTTGGGGGGATGCGGTTAGCGAAAATAAAAATGCTACAAATACCGATTGGATGAGAGATTATGATGAGGATACTTTGTTTGCATACGCTTATGCTGCAAAAAATAAAGCAGTGTGGGTGCAGGCTACCGGAAACCAAGGAACAAAAGAACCGGTTGTGCAAAATTCTATGGGTGGACTTAATTATTTGTCTGATTATGGTTATGATGGACCTCAAAAATATGAAGTTCCATATTTGGCGGTTGCATCTCTTGACCCATCTACGGCGATTGCAGATAGAGCACCTTCGGGTTTGATTGCAAGTTATTCTAATCGTTGCGGTAGTGCGCAAAATTGGTGTATAGCCGCACCGGGAACAGAAGTTGTTTCCCCGGATGCTTCTAAAGACGGATATATGGTAATGAACGGAACTTCTATGGCAACTCCTGTGGTTAGTGGAAGTATTGCGCTTCTTAAAGGGTATTACCCTTGGCTTAATGCTCAAAATATTGCGTATATTTTGTTAGAGACGGCAAACAAAAATGGACAATATTCTAACAGTAATGTGTATGGACAAGGTGCGCTTGATTTGGGGGCAGCTGTTTCAACTCCGATTGGGGATTTGGGTTTACCTCAAGGGCAAAATCTTGATAATGTTATAAGTGCCAGAGGTTCTAAACTTTATGCATCAAGTGTTATGCAAAATAAGTTATTAAAGTCTATGCCTAAAACAATTACGGCTTATGATGCGCTAAAGCGTCCGTTTAAGTATGATACCAATAAGCTTATTGATACGACACATAGCACTAGTGCAAATCTTAAAAATGCCGTATCAAGGCTTGCATTAGGTGATAGCGGTAAAAAAGTTATAAAAGATGAAAAAACCGGTTTTGCATTCAGCTCTGTTGAAGGTTTAGACAGTAAAGGCAATAAGCACTTAACAACAGCTGAGGTTGTAAGAGAAACAGAAGATGGTGCAACTCGTTTTTATTATGCGGAAAATTCTAAATATATGGATGTGGATGAGGCTTTGGTTAACAGCTCAAACCCGTATTTTAATATGAGAGAGGCTTATGGTGCAGAAAATACGATGAATTTAAGTGATAGCTCAAGGCTTAAACTTTCTCTTCAAGCAGGTGAAAATGGTCTTTATGAACGTGATGAAGATTTGGATAAACATTCCTTTGATGAGCGTTCATACGCAATGGGGGCAGAATATAGTTTTAACTTAACAGATTATTTAGAACTTTCAACGCTTGGCGGTATGTTATTTGAAGAAGATGCAATGCTTGGCTTAAACGGTGTAGGCGGTCTTGGTTTAAGTGATAGCTCAACTTATTATATGGGTGTTAAGGCAAAGCTTGATTTGACCTCAAATATCAGTTTACTTCTAGCATATTATCGTGGTTATACAAGCGGTAGTGATAGCGCTTTGATGTCTATTTCCGATTTGGAGACAGAAAGCTTTATGATAGCCTCAGAATATAGCTTTAACCAAAATGATAAGATTGGTTTGATGTTATCAAGTCCGATGAGTGTTGTTAAAGGAACGTCAAGCTTTTTATATTCAAATGGGCGTGATAATAATTCTAACAGAGCTTATTTATCCAAGCTTAAAACCTCTCTTAGACCAGAAGCCAAAGAATATGATTTAGGTATTTACTTTAAGTCCAAACCTCAAGAAAACCTTGCATTATCAGGCAAGTTTGAGACACGCTTTAATGCTGATGGCCAGAAGGGGTTGGTGGATTATTTGGGGGTTGTTGGCGCTCAATACTCCTTTTAATGGGGGGGGATGTGCTAAAGCACGGTCAAATCGCCCAATGGAAGCCTGTTTCTCAATGCTCATCTCCAAGATCGAATCCTGATGGCGGCATCTCGCCCCATGCCAGAAGAATCACATGCCCCGGAACTGTCAGAAAGGAGCCGATGACCGTCGAGGCCCCTGTCCCTCCGACCTGGAAAGGAATATGATG
>JAZSJR010000205.1:0-11358 GCA_045534415.1 Clostridia bacterium | reverse complement strand
AGCGCTACAATGGAAGTTCTGCCCGGTAAGGTATTCGGTCACGGTCTTTAAGTTATCTGCCGTCTGGTTGCAACAGGTAGCTTTATCCGCAGATATGGTGAATATATTGAAGACGGAACCGTTTTAGAGGGTGGCTATGTTGAATGTACCTTCAAAAATGATGAAAAGGGCGATCCTTTAGTTACTGGCGAAGGTCTTGCTTCTCTTGGGGTTATGTCTCCCGAAATGTTTGAAAGCATGAAAGAGCAGACACTGAAAATTACCAAGGTTGTTGCTGATGACCTTAAATCAATCGGTCTTGACCTGTGGGATATTAAATTCGAATTTGGTTACAACAATGATGAAGTTATTCTGATTGACGAAATTGCATCCGGTAATATGCGTGTTTATAAGGGTAATGAAATTGTTGATCCGATTGAACTGACAAAGCTGATCCTGAACAGATAAAGTAAGTTTTAAAGCTCTGTGTTTAAAGCACAGAGCTTTTTGTTATATGTGCAAGAATTGACTATCTCTTTTGGTTATGTTATAATTGATACACTAAGAATTTTGAATTACAAAATTCTTAGTGTATCAATTGACGGCGTCGTAAAAATGCTATTATATGTAAGCAACAGTGGTGATTATATGAAAGACAAAGTTTGTATTATAACAGGTGCCGGAGGCGGTATTGGCTCGGCAACTACAGAAGCCCTTTTTACCCATGGGTTTAAGCTGGTTTTAATGGGGCGAAATGTAGAAAAACTAAAAAAAGTAGCGCGTGGCAGGGATTGCCTGATTCTCCCCGGAGATATTTGTAATGATGATTATATCAAGGAAGCTATAGAAAAAACCGCTGCAACCTATGGCGGGATTGACGTGTTAATCAATAACGCAGGCGTTGCTCAATCAACAGCTTTTGAAGACATTTCCGTGGAAGAATATGATAGGATTATGAACACCAATGCAAGAGCGCCTTTTCTTTTATGCCAACAGGCACTTCCACACCTGATGAAATCTTCTTGCGGAACGATTATAAACATTGCTTCTGTAACAGCCCATCAAGGTTATGCACTGCAAAGCGTATATGCTGCATCGAAGCATGCTTTACTTGGTTTTAGTAAGGCGCTGAGTAAGGAATATTACAAAAAAGGGGTAAGGGTTCATGTCATCAGCCCTGGCGCCGTATTTACTGATATGGTAAAAATCTCCCGCCCTGATTTAACAGGGGAGGGAATGCTTCTTCCTGAGGATATTGCCGAAACGGTTTTATATCTCATCAAAATGCGCGGCACAGCCTCTGTTGCAGATGAAATTCAGCTTCACAGAGAAACCAAAGAACCGTTTATGTAAACAAAATGCAAAGTAAAGGCGTGAAAGTATGCAGATTGCTTCTGTAATTGTCAACAAAACCGCCCGGGTGTTAGACCGTTTGTTTGACTATCTGATTCCTGAGCATTTAGAAAATAAAATAAAGATTGGCATGTTGGTTTTGGTGCCCTTTGGAAAAGGGAATCAATTAACAGAAGCTTATGTTGTCGCTTTGCCGGAAAAATCTGATTTAACTGAGTTAAAGGCAATTGATTCTGTGATTGAGCCGGAGCCTTTGTTTGATGAAAAGCTATGTGAACTGATTTTCTTTATGAAAAAACGCTATTTTTCAACCTATTTAGCAGCAGTTAAAACCATTGTGCCATACGGTATGGGACTGCATGGAAAAACAGTTTCAGACAAGGTTTTAAAAGGCTCATCTCTGGCTCTTTCCTATGATGAAGCTTTTACTGCACTGGAAGCTGCCCGCTTAAAAGCACCGGTACAGGCGCGCATCATTGAGCTTTTGATGCAAAATGAATTTGTGGCAAATTCAGATATTCAAATGATTTTAGGCTGCAGCATCAGCGCCATTCATGCCTTGGAGAAAAAAGGCGTGATTGAACCTGTAGAAATTGAAATTTTTCGTAATCCTGTTGACTATAATAAAATCAAAAAGACAACTCCTTTAACTCCAAATAATGACCAAAAACAGGCGATTGATACCATTACAGAATCTTTATCTGCCTTTCAGGTCTTTTTAATGCACGGTGTTACAGGCAGCGGCAAGACAGAGGTTTTTTTGCAATGCATTGATACAGTTTTAAAACAGGGCAAATCTGCCATTGTACTCGTGCCGGAAATATCTTTAACACCGCAGATGATAGAGCGGTTTGCAGGGCGTTTTGGCAAGCAGATTGCCGTGCTGCATTCCCGGCTTTCTGTTGGTGAGCGCAACGATGAGTATAAACGCATTAAAAGCGGTGAAGCAAGGGTTATTATTGGTGTTCGTTCTGCTGTTTTTGCACCGGTACAGAATTTGGGATTAATCGTCATAGACGAAGAGCATGAAAGCTCCTATAAATCTCAAAGTGTGCCCTCATACCACGCAAGAGAAATTGCCGCAATGCGTGCAAAACAGGAAAACATTCCGTTGGTGCTTGCTTCTGCAACACCCTCTATTGAAAGCTACTATAAAGCCCTTTCCGGCAAATACAAATTACTGACGCTTTCAGGTCGCGCCACAAATCAAAGTATGCCCGGTGTCAGCATTGTGGATATGCGCAAGGAACTTGCCGAGGGGAACCGTTCCCTGTTTTCAAACGAAATGAAAGAAGCAATTAGGGAAAACATAGAAAAGGGACATCAGACAATTTTATTTTTAAATCGCCGGGGTTTTTCTACCTTTATTTCCTGCCGTTCCTGCGGTTATGTTGTGAAATGTCCCCGGTGTAACATTGCGCTGACATATCATAAAAACCGTGATTTTTTAACCTGTCATTACTGCGGATTCACTCAAAAAAATCTGCAGACTTGTCCGGAATGTTCAAGCCATTACATCAAGCACTTTGGCACCGGCACACAAAAGGTGGAAGAAGAGCTTGCAGAGCTTTTCCCGGAAGCAAGCGTCTTGCGGATGGATTTAGATACAGTTTCGGCTAAAAATTCACATCAAAAGATTTTAGATACATTTGAAAAAGAAAAAATAGATGTTTTAATCGGCACACAAATGGTCACCAAAGGACTTGATTTTGAAAATGTCACATTGGTAGGCGTTTTGGCGGCTGATATGAGCCTTAACTTAGATGACTACCGCGCCAACGAAAAAACCTTTGACCTAATCACTCAGGTCTGCGGTCGTGCGGGGCGGGGGAGTTATTCAGGTCACGCTGTAATTCAGACATATATGCCGGAAAATTCAGTACTTAAGCTTGCAAAAGAGCAGGATTATGTATCTTTTTACGAGGAAGAAATTTCACTTAGAAAAATGCTGGCATATCCGCCGTTTTGCGATTTGGTTTCACTTGTTTTCAGCGGCTTTAATGAAGCCTTTGTGGGAAATTGTGCCAAAAATGCTGCAGATAAGCTAAAATCCTCATTAAAAGGCCATCATGTTGAAATTTTAGGTCCCGGTGCCTGTGGTTTTTATAAAATGAATAATAAATACAGAAAACGAATCTTGATTAAATGTCAATTAAATGATACAATATTAAACATAATTTCAGATTGTATTTTAAAACATTATCAAAGCAGGGAAAATCAGACAATTTCTCTTACTGCAGAGACGAATCCTACACACATTTTGTAGAAAAGAAAGGAAAAAGAACATGGCATTACGAAACATTTTAACAGTTGATACCGAGAACGAAAGCTTGCGTAAGCGTTCCCGTGAAGTTGAAAAAATTGATGCAAAAATTTTGGATTTAATTGAAGATATGAAAGAAACTCTTTATGATAAAAACGGTGTAGGTCTTGCCGCACCGCAGATTGGCATTTTAAAGCGGATTATTGTGATTGATATCGGCGAAGGTCCAATTGTTTTAATTAACCCTGTTATTGTATATCAAAAAGGCGAGGTTGTTGATGCAGAAGGCTGCCTGTCTGTTCCTGGCATTTGGGGAACAGTTAACCGTCCGCAGGAGGTTATTGTCCGTGGTATGACGCCGGATGGGGAAACTGTGGAGATGACTGGTAAAGGTCTGCTTGCAAAGGCATTCTGCCATGAAATTGACCATTTAAATGGCATTATCTATACCGACAAGGTCATTGATTATCTTGACCAGAGCCAAATTCAGCAGGAGGGAAATTAACCTTGAAAATTGTTTTTATGGGCACACCGGATTTTTCCGTGCCGTGCCTTGAAGCTTTAATTGAAGCTGGCCACAATGTTGTGCTGGCAGTCACCCAGGCAGATAAACCCAAAGGACGTGGTCATAAGCTAACACCACCGCCTGTGAAAGAATGCGCTATTTCACATAATATTCCGGTGTTTCAGCCTGAGAAAATGAAAGATGATGCATCCTTTGAACGTTTAAAAGAAGCAGACGCAGATTTATTTGTGGTGGTTGCTTATGGCAAAATTCTGCCTGAGCGCGTTTTGAATTTGCCCAAATATGGTTGCATCAACGTGCATGCATCCTTATTACCCAAATATCGTGGTGCAGCACCCATTCAGTGGTCCATCATTGGTGGGGATGCCAAAACCGGTGTTACCACAATGCAAATGGATGTAGGGCTTGATACCGGAGATATGCTTTTAAAAAGAGAAATTTCAATTGAAGATACCGATACCGGTGAAACTTTGCACGATAAATTGAGCGTACTAGGTAAAGAGGTTTTAATTGACACTATCATCGCTTTAGAAAAGGGGAGACTATCCCCTGAAAAACAGGATGATTCTCTATCTTGCTATGCACCAATGATTGATAAAACAACGGCTAAAATAGATTTTAGTGCATCTAGCGAAGATATTTGCCGTCTTGTCAGAGCCATGAACTCATATCCTTACGCTCACGCTTTGTATGAAGAAAAACTAATGAAAATCATCGAAGCAAAGCCTGTAAAGGTGAACAACTCTACAGGAACACCCGGAGAGGTAACGTCTGTAAATGATAAGTCCTTTACAGTAAAATGTGGCACAGATGCTATAGAAATTACACAAATTCAGGTTGAGGGCAAGAAAAAAATGGATGTTTCAGACTATTTAAAAGGCAACACCATCACCTGCGGAGCGATTTTGCGGTAAAAAGGGGAGTAGGGCGCTTATGAAATTAATTTCTTGGAATGTAAATGGTTTGCGTGCATGCTTAACCAAAGGTTTTTTAGATTTTTTTGAAAAAGAACAAGCTGATATTTTTTGCGTGCAGGAAACAAAAATGCAGGAAGGTCAAGCAGAAATTCAGTTAGATGGTTATGAGCAGTTTTGGAACAGTGCTGAAAAGAAAGGTTATTCCGGAACAGCTATTTTCACTAAAATCAAGCCTTTATCTGTGCAATATGATATTGGAATTGATGTGCACAGCCACGAAGGTCGTACTATTACACTGGAATTTGAACAGTTTTACCTTGTGAATTGTTATACGCCCAACGCACAGCAAGAGCTTGCAAGACTAACATACAGAATGGAATGGGAAAACGATTTCAGAGAGTATTTAAAGGGTTTAAGTTCGAAAAAACCAGTCATTTTATGTGGCGATTTAAACGTTGCACATCAGGAAATTGACCTTAAAAATCCCAAAACAAACAGAAAAAACCCCGGCTTCACAGACGAAGAACGAGGTCAGATGACAGAACTTTTAAATAATGGATTTACAGATTCCTTCCGTTATTTATATCCTGATAAAACAGAGGCTTACAGCTGGTGGTCGTATCGTTTTCAGGCACGCGCCAAGAATGCTGGTTGGCGTATAGACTATTTTATTGTTTCTGATGCTTTACAAGAAAACATTCAGGATTCTTTGATTTATGCTGATGTTTTAGGCAGCGACCATTGTCCTGTAGGCTTGAATTTATCTGATTTTTAAGCCTTTTCCAGGTCTGAAAGCGGATTACTGTCAGCAGCGTGACGAAGCTGTTCACTGTCTAAATGGGTATAAATTTGTGTGGTTGCAAGGTTGGTGTGACCTAAAATTTCCTGCAAAACACGTACATCTACGTGTCCGTGCTGATACATCAGAGTAGCTGCAGTATGACGCAGTTTATGAACGGAATATTTGGTATCATCAAGACCAGCTGCATTTAAGTGTTTTTTAACCAAATGTTGAATGGTTTTGATGCTGAGTCGTTGCTTATTACGGCTGATAAAAAGAGCGTTCTGATGAGGGTGTTTAATGCCTTCTTTAGGGCGTTCTTTTTCAATATAAGCCTCAATTGCCTGCATACAAGCCTTATTCAGGTATATAACACGTTCTTTGTTACCTTTACCAATTACTGTTAATTTTTCGTCTTTAATATCTTTTAAGTTAATTGCGGCAAGCTCTGATAGTCGCATACCACAATTTAAAAATAAGGTAATGATAGCATAATCACGTAATTTGTCCTTACCGTCAATGTGTGACAATAAACTGCGGCTTTCATCTAATGACAAGTATTTAGGCAGTGATTTAGGAATCTTGGGAGAATCCAAATCCTTTGCAGGGTTATCTGCGATGAGTTTAGCCTTTGTGTTTAAATATTTAAAGAAAGAACGAAGCGCAGCAACTTTGCGCGCACGGGAGTTTGCATTGTTTAAACGCTCAGAGGATGTGTACGACAGAAACTCGTACAAATCGTGTAATGTAATAGACTGTATAAATTCAATTGAAATATCATCAATTGGAATGGATTCAAATTCATCCAGAGAGGCATTCATGTGCAGAACTTTCATATAACGAAGAAAGGTGCGCAGGTCAAAGAAGTATTCTAAGACAGTGTTTTTAGATTTTCCGCGGATAGCTTCCATATATGTAATAAAGTCTTTTAAGTAGTATGGCATGTCCTGGGGTAAATTTTTCATAAAAACCTCTCCTCTCAATTATACAAAATTCTTATTTTGTATAATTAGTGATATTTAAATTATAGCACCTAAATCTTATGATGTCAACCCCTCTCCCAAAAAATCCTGATAAAACAGATAAAATTGGTAAACTGCATCATTCTGTTTATTTCTGTTTGCGTGTAAGTAGCTTTTCTATAATGCTCTAATAATACTTACTATTATAATAACAGGTATAAATTGACACCCATACGCACACACTAACAACACCTAAGTTTGAAAGGATGTTGTTATGAAAGCAATTATTTTAGCCGGCGGCGAAGGTCGACGTTTAAGACCGCTGACAGATAAATTACCAAAACCGATGCTACCTATTATGAATGAACCATTGATGGCACATATTCTCCAACTATTAAAAAAACACAACATTACTGAAATCGGTGTGACGCTTCATTATAAAAGCGAGCAAATTATCGAACATTTTAAAGATGGCGAAGATTATGGTGTGCGTCTTACTTATTTTCACGACACAGAACCTCGTGGTACGGCCGGATGCTTAAAACAGGCAAAATCATTTATTGATGATGATTTTTTGGTTATTAGCGGTGATATTGTAACTGATTCAGATTTAACAGAGGCTATTGCCTTTCACAAAGAAAAAAACGCAGTCACTACCCTATTATTAAAGGAAACGGACAACCCCACAGATTTTGGGGTTGTTGTGACCAACGATGATGGAAAAATTGAGCATTTTTATGAACAACCAGACTGGAACGAAGTCAGAAGTGACACCATCAACACCGGTATTTACGTTATGAAACCCGAAATTTTGTCACTTATTCCAGATGGTTACTGTGATTTGGCACACAACCTGTTTCCGTTGTTACTGCATAAAAATATACCTATTTTTGGGTATACCATGCAAGGCTACTGGCGTGATATCAGCCATGTAGAAAGCTATCAAGCCTGCCACAGAGATATTTTTTCAGGCACTGTTACTCTAAGCGTGCCGCAAAGCGAGCTATCCTCAGGTGTTTTTATTGGAAAGGATTGTAAAATTGACCCTGGAGCAAACATAGAGAAATATACAGTTATTGGCGACCGTGTCACAATTGATGCTGGTGCCCATATAAAAAATTGTATTCTTTGGAGTGGCACAACTGTACCGGAGAACGCCGAACTTTACAGAACCATTGTTTGCTCAGGCGAAGCCATATACACTTCTCCACAATTTAACGAGCGAAGTCCTGAGCGTACAGAACACAGATTCACAGGGGTACTAAATGAAGATATCACACCGGAATGGATGATTAGACTTGCAACGGCATATGTACAAACTGTGAAGCCAAAATCAAAAATTTTGCTCAGCATATCAGATGACAGTCGATATATGATGCCCAAATTCGCATTTTTATCAGGTTTAATGGCTGCCGGTGCTGAAGTATATAATTTGGTTGGTGCAGGAGACAGATGTGTTGCCCGTTTTGCACTTAGAAAATTAGCGCTAGATGGCGGTATCCATGTGCAATTCTATCGTGATAGCGTAAGTATTGAATTGTTTGACTCAATGGGTGTGCCGGTCAATAACGGAATAATTAAAAATGTTGAATCTATTTTGGCACTTGGTGACTATCATAGAGCGGATTTTAAAGAAATTCATCAGCCTATTAACGTAAACGATATACCCATGTATTATTTTAAGGATTTAATCGCCACAACACCATGCAAACGTCTGAATTTCTCTATTGCAGTTTGTGCCAGGGAAAGTGAAATTAAGAACCGTATGACTAAAATATGCGCAGCCTTTGGCATTTCGGTACTCTACACAAACGATCCTGAGTATGTGCCACATTTAATTAGCCAAAACAAGCTTGATTTTGGCGTTTTAATTGGTGAAAATGGAAAATGTGCATTCTACGATGAATACGGCAAGGTTTTATCCGGTGATGATTTTTATGGCCTCATCACGTTAATTGTTCTATCTGGCGTCAGCGGTGCTACGGTATATCTCCCAATGCACGTGTCAGATACAACCTCTGAAATCGCCACGCAACTTGGTGGAACCATTACCCGAATGGAAGATTACAACGTTGAGTCAAAGCTTCTTGATGCAAATACGCCTGCATCCAGACTCCAGCATGACTTATGCTTTGACCCTATTCGCAGCACCATACGAGTATGTGAATTTTTATATTTAAATCACACTACTCTGTCACACTGTTCTTCCGTGCTACCTAAAATGTATAAAATATCGAAGCATGTTGACTGCCCTGACCGTAAAAAGGGATATGTGATGCGTAAAATTTATTCTATAAAAAGAAACGGAAAAAACATTGATTTTAAAGAGGGAATCAAGCTGACAGATGACCGGGGATGGATTCTGATTATGCCAGATTATCAAAAAAACCAGATGCATATTCTTTCTGAAAGCCATGATGAAGAATATGCAAATGAGCTTTCAGGTGATATGAGCAGGCTTGTAGAGAAAATTATTAAAGAATAAAAAAAGAAACGGTGCAACCAATTTGGTTGCACCGTTTTTAGCTTATTTTATAAAGAAGCCATTTTCTTGTAGGTTTCGTAACGGTCTAACAAGTCTTTTTCAGCCTTGGTGAACAGTTCTTCTGCTACAGCAGGGTATGCTTTCTGTAACATCAAGTAACGGTTTTCGCCTTCTAAGAAGCCTCTGATGTCACCGGTGGGTTCTTTAGAATCCAGAATGAAGGGATTCTTGCCCTCTTCTTTAAGAGTCGGGTTGAATCTCCACAGATGCCAGTAACCAGACTGTACAGCTTTCTTTTCTTCAGCGATAGAGTTACCCATACCACCCTTAGCCTTAATACCGTGGTTAATACAGGGAGCATAAGCAATAATCAGAGACGGTCCGGGATAAGCTTCAGCCTCTTTAATTGCCTTTAATGCCTGGTTCATATCAGCACCCAGAGCAATCTGAGCAACATATACATAACCATAAGTTGTGCCAATCATACCAAGGTCTTTCTTCTTAACCTTCTTACCTGCAGCAGCAAATTTTGCAACAGCAGCAGTCGGTGTAGCCTTACAGGACTGACCACCAGTGCTGGAGTAAACTTCGGTATCAACAACAAAGATGTTAACATCTTCACCGGAAGCGATAACATGGTCTAAGCCGCCGTAACCGATATCGTATGCCCAACCGTCACCACCGAAGATCCACTGAGATTTCTTAACTAAGAAGTCAGTTCTGTCAGCAATTTCCTTAACAGCAGCATTAGTCATGTCAGCATCTTTAATCAGTGCTTCAATTTTAGCAGCGGCTTCTTTAGAACCCTTAGCGCAATCCTTTGCTTCAATCCATTCTTTGAATGCAGCAGCTAATTCGGGAGAAACAGCATCCATAGCTTCGTTCATTCTGGAAGCTAAGGTCTTTCTAACCTTCTTGTTAGCAATTGCCATACCAAGACCAAATTCAGCGTTGTCTTCAAACAGGGAGTTAGCCCAAGCAGGACCTCTGCCGTCCTTATCCTTGCAGTAAGGCATTGAAGGAGCAGAACCACCCCAAATTGAAGTACAACCGGTAGCGTTAGCAACCATCATTCTGTCACCAAACAGCTGAGTGATCAGCTTGATATACGGTGTTTCACCACAGCCTGCACAAGCGCCGGAGAATTCAAGGTACGGCTGAGCGAACTGAGAATTTTTAATGTTAGAAGCAGTATCAACCAGGTTTGCTTTGTTTGCAACCTTGTCCATAGCGTAGTTCCAGTTAGCGGCTTCAACTTCCTGAATTTCATCAATCGGCTTCATGATAAGAGCCTTACCCTTAGGAGCAGGACATACGTTTGCACAAACGCCACAGCCTAAGCAATCCATGGGAGAAACCTGGATTCTAAAGCCAAGGTCTGCAAAGTCTTTACCAACAGCCTTTAAGGTGTTGAAGTTTTCAGGTGCTGCAGCTTTTTCAGCTTCATCAACTAAAACAGGACGAATTGCAGCGTGCGGACAAACCAATGAACACTGGTTACACTGGATACAAGTATCCGGCTGCCAATCGGGAACCATAACAGCAACGCCACGTTTTTCATATCTGGAAGTACCGGTTTCAAAAGTACCGTCTTCTCTGCCCTCAAATACGCTAACCGGCAGCTTGTTACCACGCTGAGCGTTAACAGGGTCAACAATGTTCTTAATGAAGTCCGGACGATCGTTATCAACTACGGTTTCATCCATAGCGTTTTTCCAATCAGCAGGAACATCAATCTTAACCAAAGCATCAATCGCACCATCAACTGCAGCACAGTTCATGTTAACGATTTCGTCACCCTTCTTGCCGTAGGTCTTCTTGATTGCTTCTTTAATTAATTTAACTGCTTCATCAAACGGAATAACGTTTGCCAGCTTAAAGAACGCACTCTGAGTTACCATGTTGATACGGGTTGAACCCAAACCAACTTTAACAGCAACGTCTACAGCGTTAATGGTGTAGAATTCAATATCGTTTTCTGCGATGTAACGTTTAACGTTAGCAGGCAGCTTTTCGTTTAATTCTTCCGGTGTCCATACGCAGTTCAGCAGGAAGGTACCACCCTTTTTCAGACCTTCTAATACATCATACT
>JAZSJR010000180.1:0-3797 GCA_045534415.1 Clostridia bacterium | reverse complement strand
TAGCCATGTCGTTCTGTGAGCCAAGGAGTTGGCCATTAGTATTGTCTTCCTAAGACCGCTTGGCCTCCGACTTACTATCGCGTGGTTTTCGTTATACAAAAAGAGAGTTACAACTTTCGTTGTAACTCTCTTTTTTCTTACCTTTTATTATCCTGCCTTAAAAACTAAAGGACACACCGCCACCCGGCAATTTCTTCGCCGTAAAATGACAAAACGGATAGTGACTACATCCCAAAAACAATCCGGCTTCCCCTTGTTTTTCAACCAATGCGCCACCACAGTGGGGACAAATGCCCTGTAAAACCAAGCCAATCTTATCAGGCTGCAAAAACTCATCATATAAGTCCTTGCGTTCATCCAAAGTGCGCTTAAAATCTTCTACCATAGCAATTCTTTGCTTCCCACTGCAATACACAATTCCGGGTTCTGATGTATCAACGCAAAACATACAACTCATGCAATCTTGCTCAAAATCGGCATAAGGCTTTCCCCGATATACCCGCATCTGAATCGGGCAATCCAAAACTTTAGGATGCTCTGTCTCCCGGCTAACTAATAACTTCTCAGATGCTTTAAAAAACCACCCGAAAACCTTGTGGGCATAAATATTATAAAGCCATTCTTTCTGAACAAATCCGTCTACAAGTTGCGTTTTAAAATCCGCCTCCGGCATGAGAGTAACCGAAAGTGCCGAAACACTTCCGTTTATAAGCATTTCCGCAACTTCGTCATCAGGGGTTATTGCCACAAGCAAATCTTTCCCACCGGATGTAAGCCGAAGCACGCCATTCTCCGCCCGAACGCCATCAACGGGAATCCGCTTAACCTCCGATAACAACACCGGCTCTTTATCTGAATAAAAGGATAGCGTTAGCTCCGGCAACACAAATGAGCCGGCTTCCATAATAGCCTCTGCCGCACGGTGTAACATGCTCCTCCCCCTCTTACTGTAGCATTTCCAAAAATTCCTCAATGCTCAAAACAGGAACGCCCAAAGCCTGTGCCTTATCAAGCTTACTGCCCGCATCCTCTCCGGCAACAACAAAATCTGTTTTCTTGGACACGCTGCCGGCAACTGAGCCTCCGTTTTTCTCCACAAGTTCTGTCACTTCATTCCGGGAGAGTGCCTCAAACTTGCCGGTAATTACAAACTTTTTCCCTGAAAGCTTCTCCGTCACATCCTCCGCCTCGTGACGTACCATGTTCACACCTGCTGATGTTAGCTTTTCAATCAACTCACGGTTGTGCGGATTTTTAAAGTACTCATACACGTAAGCTGCCGTTTTATCGCCAATCTCATGAACCGCTTTTAAGCTTTCCTCTGTCTGCTCCATCAGATTCTCCATGCTGCCAAAAGCTTTCGCCAATAGCATAGAAGAACGCTGCCCATTTAAGCGGATTCCCAAGGCATATAGCACCCGCGCCAAATCTCTTTCCTTAGAGGCTTCGATAGCTGCCAAAAGATTCTCTGCCGATTTCTCACCAAAGCGCTCCAACGCTACAAGCTGTTCTTTTTTTAAATCATATAAATCCGCAGCAGAGTGCAACAAGCCTGCCTCCGTCAGCTGCTCTACCACAGCCGGGCCCAAGCCCTCAATATCCATGGCATCCCGGGATGCAAAATGCTCCAGATTCCGCTGCATCTGTGCTGGACAGTTTGAACCGGTACACCGATGTACGGCTTCTCCCTCCACACGTTCAATCTTCTCACCGCATTCAGGGCAATGCTCCGGCATCGCAAACTGCACTTCACTGCCGGTTCTTTCTTCTTTCGCCACTTCCACAATCTCCGGAATAATATCTCCGGCTTTACGAACATATACCATGTCACCAATCATAATATCCTTTTCACGGATATAGTCCATGTTGTGAAGCGTCGCACGGCGAACCGTCGACCCGGCTACCTGCACAGCCTCCAGCACAGCATTGGGGGTAATCGCTCCGGTTCGTCCCACCTGCAAAACAATGTCAACAAGCTTTGTTTTCTTGGTTTCCGCCGGAAATTTATATGCCACCGCCCAACGGGGACATTTACTGGTAGACCCTAAAATCTCGCGTTGCTCCAAATTATCAATTTTAATTACCGCGCCGTCAATATCAAAGCTCAAAGATTCCCGTTCACGACCAATTTCAAGCACGCGCTCAAAAGCTTCCTCAGCGCTATGATACACGCCTTTTTCCGGCACAATCTTAAAACCCATCTCCGCCAGATATAAAAGTCCTTCGTGATGACTGGAAAAGGTCTTTCCCTCACAACGTTGAATATTAAAAACAAAAATATCCAGCCGTCTCTTTGCTGCAACAGAAGAGTCTAACTGTCTAAGGCTACCGGCGGCCGCATTTCTCGGATTGGCAAACAGCGGCTCTCCATTCTTGTCCCGCTCCTGATTGATTACTTCAAAGTCTCTCTTAGAAATGAAAACCTCGCCTCTTACCTCTAAGTAAGGAACGGCTTCTTTTAACTTCAGTGGAATCGAGTGAATGGTTTTTAAATTCTGTGTCACATCTTCTCCGGTTTTTCCATCACCTCGTGTAGACCCCCGCATAAAAATACCATTCTCATATTCAAGCGAAACAGAAAGACCGTCAATTTTATATTCCACACTGTAGTCATACGATGTCCCCAGCGCTGCCGCCACGCGGGAATCAAATTCCATAACCTCTTCGCGACTAAAGGCATCATTTAAGCTCTGCATCGGCACAATATGCTCAACAGAGTCAAATCCCTCTGACACCTGCCCCACAACACGGCTAGTTGGGGATGCAGGGTCTTTATATTCCGGATGCGCCTCCTCCAGTTCTTTCAGTTTTCTCAAAGCCATATCATATTCATAATCTGAAATTTCCGGCATATCCAACACATAATACCGATGGGCATGATAGTGCAGAAATTCTGTCAGTTTTTTAATTTCTTCTTGTACCATAGTTGGCACCCTCCGTGTATTCATCTTCGCAAATTAGTAAAAAAACTCTGCAATCCCAAAGCAGAGTTTTTTATTTATATCATCAATTTGATTTCGGGTTAACAATATCACGCCAGTCCAAATCGCCGCGTTCCAGACCTTGAATCAATACTTCCGCCGTTGCAACATTGGTCGCCAAAGGAACATTGTGAACATCACATAGTCTAAAAAGCGCCGAAACATCCGGTTCATGAGGTTGCGCCGTCAGTGGGTCGCGGAAAAACAAAACCAGGTCAATTTCGTTATAGGCAATGCGGGCGCCAATTTGCTGGTCACCCCCCTGAGGGCCAGATAAAAACCGATGCACTTCAAGGCCGGTTGCCTCGCTGACCAAACCACCTGTTGTACCGGTGGCACATAACATATGCTTCTCTAAAATGCCTTTATATGCAATACAAAACTGTATCATCAACTCTTTCTTCTTATCATGTGCAATCAGTGCTATGTTCATACTGTTTTCTCCTTCCCACATAACCACTCATCCAAATTCCAATTACCTATAAACAGATATATTCTGTATATCCTGTATATATCATTGTATCATAGACTCTCTTAAATGTCTATACTTTATTTGATTTTTTATAGATATCATCCCGCAAAAACTCTTTACTTTCACGCCCTTTCTCCCACTTTCAACAACAAAAATATCGTTCACTGTGTGTCATAGGGTATATATAAAAAGCAGCAATCAAATGATATGCACCCCAAAAGTTAGACGCTTTTGGAGGTGCATATTTTTTATGGGTAAAGCAGGAAGAAAAAACAAAACATACTCGCCAGAATTCAAAATATCTGTTATAATGGATATGCGTGAACACAGATTGGGATACAATG
>JAZSJR010000042.1:0-13334 GCA_045534415.1 Clostridia bacterium | reverse complement strand
CCTTTACCTAGAAGAATACACTTTATATAACCCATTTATGGGCAGCTCCCCTGATTAGGGCTATGCCCGAAAATGAAATACCCCCCCGTTATACGGGGGGATATTTTCTATAAAAAGAACCCACCCATTCGGGTAGATTCTTTTTTGGTGCGCCTGGAGAGATACTCTGCGTCGGCATTGTTTCGACCGCTCTTAGCGGTGCCCGAAACGATTTGCCGTTCTCGAGCTCCGCAGACCGAACCGCCTTGCGTTTCGGCTGCTCCGACGAACTCCATCGGGAGTTCTCAATTCTCCGAAACGTAAAAAAAGAACCCACCCATTCGGGTAGATTCTTTTTTGGCGCGCCTGGAGAGATTCGAACTCCCGACCTACTGGTTCGTAGCCAGGCACTCTATCCAGCTGAGCTACAGGCGCAAATGTGTGCATATTGATTCACAACGCTCTAAGTATAGCACACAATCAATGAAAAAGCAAGTGTTTTTTTATAAAAAAGTTAAAATCTTAGTGTTCGTCTGTGATACCACACTGAAAGAACCAATCCCACAGCTAAAAAATTGGTTAATACACTGGAGCCGCCATAGCTTAAAAAGGGCAGAGGAATGCCGGTGACAGGCATTAAACCGATGCACATAAAAATGTTTTCAAAGGTGTGAAAGGCAAACATTGCGGCGATGCCGATGCAGATGAAGCATCCCATATCATTCTTAGAACGCAGCCCCACAGCAATACACCGGAGAATTAAGGTGGCAAGCAGAAGCAAAACTAAGGTTGTGCCGATAAACCCAAACTCCTCACCGATGACGCCGAAAATAAAGTCGGTTTCGTTTTCAGGCAGCATATCCAGTTGGTTCTGAGGCCCTTGCATATATCCTCTGCCTAGAAATTCGCCACTGCCAACGGCGATTTTTGATTGCAACACCTGATAGCCGGAGCCGGTGGCGTCGCGCTCGGGGTTTAAAAATACTAAGATACGTTCTCTTTGATAAGGATGCATCAGCACAAACCAGGCAAGGGGCAAAAATGCAACAAATGCACCAATGCCTGCAAGGATATATTTAAAAGAAAGACCGGCGGCAAACAACATACAAAGGAACATAAAGCAAAAAACAAGGGCTGTTCCCGTATCGTTCTGAAGCAGAACAAGTCCGGTGGGAATGATAAAGTGCAAAAACAGTTTTATCAGTGTTTTTGGCTCATTTACTGTTTCACGCTCTTTAGAGAGGCGGGCGGAAAAGGTGATACAGAAAGAGATTTTGACAAGCTCGGATGGCTGAATACCAATACCGCCGATACGAATCCAGCTGTTTGCACCGGTTTCGGTTTTACCTGTGCCAAAGAATAAAACAAACACAAGAATCAGCAAGCTGCCTATGTAGAGATACTTAGCCAAGTCCGAAAAATCTTCATAATCAATAGCCGCCATAACAAACATACCAACAATGCCCAGACCTATGGCAAGGGACTGGACCAAAATTTCACGGCTGCCTTCGGATGAATTGGTTGCGCTTGCAATCATTAAAAGGCCTAAGAGTGCCAACAAAATTGAAACAACAACCAGTGAATAATCAAGCTGTTTAAAATAATTCCGCAGAGTGCTCATATGTTTTCCTCGATTCTGATATTTTCCAAATCAGGATTTCTTTTATTTTATCATTTTTTTGCGTTTTCGTAAAGAGAATTTTTATGTTTTTTATGGACTTTGTTTTATGCGTGTGCTATAATGGTGATGGAAAGCCGAAATCATACATTTGGGAGGGAACGATATGCATGAAGAACAGCTTCCAAGAGCATGGAACGAACTGAATGAAAAGCTTTCTTTTATGCCGGCGGTGGTTAAAGCGATTGAAAAAATTCACGATACCAGCTGGAGTATGGATTTAAGTCGCCACGATCATTATGAGATGGTGTATATTAAAAAAGGTACTGCAACCTTTATGATTGACGGCATTGATGTGAATATGGCAGCAAACTCTCTGGTTATTATTAAGCCTCAAAAGTCCCATAAATTTATTGTGCGCTCAGAAAACTGCGAACTCATTGTGCTGTATTTTCATTTACAGGCACAAAAAGAGGGTACAAACAGCCATGCATCTTTAAAGGACTTTGTGGAATATATTGAAGATGAGTCTGTGGGTTCCTATATTTATTTAAAGCTTGGCAAGAAAAATGATATTATCAACGTGATAAAGCGGATTTTAAGAGAGCGGATGAAACCCCAGGTATGGAGCGATTTTCTTTCCTGTATTCTGGTTATGGAGCTGTTTATTCTGTTGTCGCGCACCTTAAAACAGGAGTGGGAGCAGAGCGTTAAAAACCGGAACCTGAAGCTTCATGAACTTTTAAATGTGGCAAAGGAATATATTGACCAAAATTATTCTAAGGAGCTGACTCTTTCACAGGTTGCAAAATATATCTACCTGTCTGATAGTTATTTTGCCCATTCTTTTAAGGATAAATTCGGCATCAGCCCCAAGAGTTATATTCTGAAAATCCGAATCGAAGAGGCAAAGGAGCTTTTGGAAAACACCGATATGAAAATTGCTGATGTTGCCCGCAGTGTGGGTTTTTCAAGTCAGCAGCGGTTTAACGATATTTTCAGAAAATATACAGACAGTACACCCCTTAAATACCGCCAGGTAAAAAGAAAAGAGAAAATCAATAAAGTACAGTAAGAAAAAGGCTGCAGAAATCTGCAGTCTTTCTGCTTCATATTATGTTAAATTTTTTTAACAATTAAAAAAAAGGATTGAAATAAACACAGATTCATAGTATTATAATAAAGTAAGGACTTATGCCCAAAGGAGGCTGACAGAGATGAAACAGACGGTTTGCGTTTTGTTTGGCGGCAAATCATCGGAACATGAGATATCCCGTCTTTCTGCAAACAATGTGCTTTCTTATATTGACCGCACCTTGTTTGATGTGATTACGGTCGGCATAGACAAAAGCGGTAACTGGTTTTTAACCGAATCAACCGGGGAGGAGATTAAGTCCGGTGCGTGGGAAAAATGCAACAACAAGGCTTGTGTAATTTCTCCAAGCCCTAAGCATCATGGCCTTTTGGTGTTTAATAAAAACGGTGATGTATCTGTGACACGCATTGATGTTGCCTATCCGGTTCTTCATGGCAAAAACGGTGAAGACGGAACCATGCAGGGTCTTTTTGAACTGGCTGAAATTCCTTTTGTGGGGCCTGGTGTGCTGGCTTCTTCTTTGTGTATGGATAAGGTTATGACAAAAGAGGTGCTGAAGCAGGCAGGCATTCCGGTAACAGAGGGTTTTTATGTATGGAATGACCAGTATGACGAGCAGGCAGTACATAACGAAATTGAAGAAAGTTTTGGCTATCCTGTAGTGGTAAAACCGTCCCGTGCAGGCTCTTCTGTTGGTGTGGTTTCTGTTGAAAGCAGAGAGAAATTGGCAGAAGCTTTGGAGATAGCCGGTGCTGAGGATGAAAAAATTCTGATTGAAAGAAGTGTGGATGCCCGGGAAATTGAGTGTGCCGTTTTGGGGTCAACCCAGCATCCGGAGGCATCTTGCCTGGGTGAGATTGTGAAAGAGGGCATGTATGATTATGCCACAAAGTATGAAAAGGATACTGCCCGCATCGTGATTCCCGCAGCGTTGACAGAAGATGAGCAAAATACCATTCGCGAGCTGGCGTGTCGTGCCTTTACGGCAGCGGATTGCCATGGCCTTTCCCGAGTGGATTTCTTTATTGATAAAAAAGATGGTACAATTTTGTTAAATGAAATTAATACCCTCCCCGGCTTTACGGATATCAGCATGTATCCTATGCTGTGGAGAGAATCGGGGATTCCCTGCACGGAGCTGGTGACAAAGCTCATCAGGCTTGCAAAGTAAGAGGGAGACGGCTATGGATAACAGAAAAATCGGTATATTTGATTCCGGCTTAGGCGGTCTGACGGTTATGAAAGAGCTGATGGACCTTATGCCGGAAGAATCCGTTGTATATTTTGGTGACACAGGGCGGATTCCCTATGGCACAAAATCTGAAGAAACCATTATTAAATATACCCGAAGTGATATTAATTTTTTAAATACTTTTAAGCTTAAGGCCATTGTGGCGGCTTGCGGCACGGCAAGCTCCATTGCGCTGCCGAGGCTTAAGGACCAATACGATATTCCGCTCATTGGTGTTACTGCGGCGGCAAGCCGGGAGGCAGCCCGTGTGACAAAAAACGGCCGTGTGGGTGTTATCGGCACAGCGGCAACCGTTCGCTCAGGGGCATACAGAGCCTTGCTGGAGCAGGAGAACCCCTCCATTCAAACGGTTTCAGTTGCCTGCCCTATGTTTGTGCCCCTAGTTGAATATGGCTATGCAGATACTGAGGTTGCCAGAATGGTTGCCTCTGACTACTTAAAAGATATTTTGGCAAGCGGTGCTGATACTTTGATTTTAGGCTGCACCCATTATCCCCTTTTATCAAAGGTAATTCAATCTGTGGTGGGGGACAGCGTGACGCTTATTAATCCCGGGGCTTGTGTTGCCCGGGAGATTCAAAAGCATTTTTGTGAGTGTGATTTGCTTGCAGATAAAAAAGATAAAGAGCAATATCAGTTTTATGTCAGTGATGACCCGGCAGAGTTTGACCGTTTGGGGTCTATGTTCTTAGAACAGCCCATTAATGGCTTGATTTCCCGGGTGGATATTGAAAAATATATGTAGGAATGCCAGCTTTGGCAGGATGGGGAGTTTTATGGAAACAAATGCACTGATTACCCTAAAGGGAAGGCAGAGTATTGACGGTGAAAATGACCAGTATGAGTTGACAACGCTGGGTAGATACGTTAAAAAAGACGATAAGTATTATATCAGCTATGAAGGTAGCGAACTAACAGGTTATGAGGGCACAACCACAACTCTTAAAATTAAAGACGGTTGTGTATCAATGATTCGCTTAGGTAACGCTCCCACTCAAATGGTTTTTGAGAAAGAGAAAAAATATGTGGGGCATTATGACACGCCTTTTGGTGCTTTATCTGTGGGCGTGACCACCAACAGCATCATACTTGACATTGATGAAAACGGTGGCGAAATTGACCTTGACTACATGGTTGAACTTAACAATAATTTGCCGGTTCACAACGGCTTACATTTAACAATCAGGAAGGTGGAGAATCGGGCGTGACAATTTACGAACAGACAAAGGCATCAATCCGCAAAGTGATTGATGGTGCATTAGAAAAAGCAAAAGCACAGGGAGATTTATGTTTTGACAGCATCCCTGATTACGTTATTGAAGAACCCAGAGAAAAAGAGCATGGTGATTTTGCAACCAACGCAGCTATGCTACTAGCAAAACAGGCGAAAAAGCCTCCCAGAGCCATTGCTGAAGCTATGGTTGCCAATATGGATACCAGTGGCACATACATACAGACAGCAGAAGTAGCCGGTGCCGGTTTTGTTAACTTCCGCTTAGATACTGCTTATATCCGTCAGGTGTTATCTGTGATTGAAAAAGAGGGCGATGATTTTGGCCGTGTGGATGCAGGAAATGGCAAAAAGATTATGGTTGAGTTTGTCAGTGCCAATCCCACAGGTCCCATGCCCATGGGTAACGCCCGCGGCGGTGCTTTGGGCGACTCTCTTGCCAGTGTGTTAGACTGGGCAGGCTATGATGTAACCCGTGAATTTTACGTAAATGATGCGGGTAATCAGATTGAAAAATTCGGAAATTCTCTGGAGGCTCGTTATATTCAGGAATTAAAGGGCGAAGAGGCTGTAGAGTTCCCTGAAGACGGTTACCACGGTGAGGATATCCGTGTGCGTGCAAGAGAATATATAGAAGCTTTTGGTGATGGTTTACTGGAAGTGGATTCTGAAAGCCGCAAAAAGGCTTTGGTTGCATTTTCTTTGGAAAAGAACGTGGCAGATTTAAAATCTGACCTTGAAAAGTATAGAATTTACTATGATGTATGGTTCCGTGAAAGTGTTCTTCACGAAAACGGTGAAGCACGCAAAGTGGTTGACGAACTGATTGAGCGCGGTTATGCGTATGAAAACGAGGGTGCCATTTGGTTCCGTGCCACAGAGTTTGGCGAAGAAAAAGACGAGGTTTTAGTTCGCCAGAATGGCTTTTTGACTTATTATGCTGTGGATATTGCATATCATAAGAACAAATTTGTTGACCGCGGCTTTGACACGGTTATCAACATTTGGGGTGCTGACCACCATGGCCACGTTGCCCGCTTAAAGGCGGCTCTTGCAGCTCTTGGCATTGAGCCTGAGCGCCTTGAAATTGTGCTGATGCAGCTTGTTCGACTGGTTTCCGGCGGCGAAGTTGTGAGAATGTCTAAACGTACCGGTAAATCCATCACGTTAAAGGATTTACTTGAGGACATCAGCATTGATGCGGCAAGATTTTTCTTCAATATGCGTCAGGCTAACAGCCACTTTGATTTTGATTTGGATTTGGCAGTGGAACAATCCAATGAAAATCCGGTATTTTATGTACAGTATGCTCATGCAAGAGTTTGCAGCATTTTGCGTCTGCTCTCTCAGCAGGGCACGGTTGTAAAACCTGTTTCTGACATAAATCTTGGCAGACTCATCGCACCTCAGGAAATTGACCTGATGAAGAAACTGGCAGATTTTCCTGAAACCATCAAGCAGGCAGCGGCACTTCGTGAGCCCAGCTTAATCACTCGTTATGCAATGGATTTAGCAGCGGCATTCCACGGTTTTTACGCTGCTTGCAAGGTAAATTCTGAGGATAAGGAATTAACCGATGCCCGTCTGAAACTGACAGACTCTGTAAGAGTGACCTTAAAGAATGCTCTTACTGTTATGTCAATTTCTGCACCGGAGCAGATGTAAGAAAAATTTGCCGAAGCAAATAAGCGGAGGATACAGAGTATGAAACAAATTGCAAAAAAACTGTTTGTCATTTTGCTGACGGTTACCATGGTTTTTGGGGGCTTTTCGGTTTATGCTGAGGATGGTGCCTTAGAGTCAGCTTATTTTGATATGGTTTTGACCAACATTTTGCAAAACTATAAGTTTGATGTAGATATGCCATCTATGGTCAGTGGCATTGCTCATAAGCTTTTGGAGAAGCATCCTGAAATGCTGGAAGAAATTATTGAAATTGCCGGTGACCAGATGGATCAATACAGCGGCTATTTCACACCGGAGGAACTGGTTGAATTTACAAACGTTTTTAATGCTTCCTATGTAGGCATTGGCGTGACGGTTCAACGTATGGTTGGCTCTGTGGGCATTGTTTCTGTGACGCCGGGCAGTGGGGCGGCAGAAGCCGGTCTTTTAGCCGGTGACCGCATCGTAAAGGTGAATGGCCAGGATGTGAGAGATTTTGCAGTTGAGGAATTGACACCCCTGATTAAGGGTGAAGAAGGCACAACGGTTCAGATTACGATTCAGCGTCTTGGAATGGAATTTACATATACCGTGAAAAGAGCAGCTGTCCGTGGCAGAACAGTAGGCTACCAACAGCTTGAAGAGGGCATTGGATATTTACAGATTGCGTCTTTTAACGGGTCAACCCCCGGCGAAATTGCTGAGGCAGATGCTTACTTTAAAAAAGAGGGCATCAGACGTTTGATTATTGATGTAAGAAACAATCCCGGTGGCGAAATGATTAGCGTGGTCAACTCTATCAGTTATTTTGTGCCCCGTGGCAAAACAGTTATCAGCGTTGAATATGCAAATGAAAAAAGAAATACATCCTTAAGAAGCATCGGGGATGTTGTGGGACAATCGTATTATAAAAATATTGTGGTGCTTGTCAATGGTGAAACCGCCAGTGGTGGCGAACTGTTTGCCGGCAACATCCGTGACTATGGTTTAGGCACTTTGGTGGGCGTTACTACGCTGGGCAAAGGCACGGTGCAGGAATTTATGCAACTGCCGGAAATCGGTGATGTGAAGCTTGGCTCTGTTAAGCTGACTACCGCAGAATATGTACTGCCCGGTGGTGAACACATCAACGGCAAGGGCATTAAGCCGGAGGTTTGGGTGGCAAACAGACAGGTTCGTTTAGACACTTCTGATATGGAACCCTTAGACCTGATGCGCGACTATCAAGAAGGAGACAGCGGCAGCGGTGTGCTGGCAATTAAACAACGCTTTAATAAAGTAGGATACTTTGTAGGCGAGGTTGATGATCAGTATGACAGAGAGCTTACCATTACGGTGCGTCAGTACCAGAAGGCTTCCGGCCTTGAGGCAACTGGCAATATGGATTATGAAACTCTGTGTCGCTTCCGTGAAGATATCGAGGCGGTCAAAGTAGAAATCGACCAGCAGTTTGATAAGGCATTAGAACTTGTAAAAGAAAAATAACCTTGTTATGCAAGGAGGGAACTACAATGAATTCAATCAATAAGCGGCTTGTTTGCATGTTGGCTGTAGTGGCACTTTTGGTAGCTTTTATACCAAAGGTGAGCGAAACCGTTACGGTTTATGCCGAAACAGTGCAGGAGAAGATTAACAAAGCTGCAAAAGATAAGCAGGCGGCGCAGAGCGCCAAATCTGAGGCGAAAAACAAGCGTGATAATGCTATGGCTCAGATTACCAAGCTGGATGAAGAGGCAGAGGTTATTCGAAAAGAATTGTCTGCTATTGATGCTGTTATTCGTGAGGCTGATGAAAAGATTGCGGCAAAAGAAGCAGAAATTGCAGAATATGAACGGCAGATTGAAGCAAACGATGCTGAATTTTGTGAACGCCTTCGTGCTATGGATGAAAACAACACTGCCAGCTATATTGACCTTTTATTGAATTCAAAAAGTATTTCAGAGTTTGTTTCACGAATCGAAACCGTTCGTGAAATTACCGAACACGACCAGGGCATTATCAATGAGATGATTTCTCTTAAAGAGAGTGTTGAAGCCTCTAAAAATGAGGTTGTGGCTTACCGGAACGAGCAGCAGGAAGCCCGTAATCTAGTGCAGCAAAAACAAACTGCGTTAGACGCAAAAATAGCGGAAAAAACAAGCTATGTTAAGTCTTTGGAAAAAGATATTGCGAAATATGATCAGCTGTATCAAGCTGCAGCACAACAGGAAGAGAGCTTAAAGAGAAGCGTTTCTGCAGGCTCATCAAGAGGTACGGCAACCTCCACAGCATCCGGCACACGCATCGTGTATAATGGTGGTGCTTTCTGTTGGCCTGCGCCGAGTTATACATATATTTCTTCTGAGTTTGGTTACCGTATTCATCCGGTTTACGGTACTAAAAAATATCATTCCGGCATGGATATGGCAGCGCCGGGCGGTTCGCCGATTCTGGCAGCGGCAAACGGTACAGTTCGTTTTGCAGGCTGGAACGGCGGTTATGGTTATTGCGTTATTATAGACCACGGCAACGGCATTCAAACCCTTTACGGCCATTCAAGCAAGCTTTTGGTCTCTCAGGGGCAGTCTGTTACCCGGGGTCAGAAAATAGCATTGGTGGGCACAACGGGCACATCCACCGGCAACCATTTGCATTTTGAGGTGCTCAACAACGGAACACCCACAAATCCCCGTCCTTATTTCTCGTAATTTTTTGTTTCTTTGGCAGGAAAGGAGTGTCGGTACTTGTTTCGCAAAAGACATTTGGTGATAACAGCTGTTGTTACGGCGGTTGTTGTCTTTCTCTTGTCCACAATATTTTATTTAAGCATCCGTCTGTATGATTCTGCAGATACACTGGTGCGCGCCAGAAATCTAATTGTGGAAAATTATGTGAATCCCCTGACCGATGAGCAGATTACAAAAATGAATGATATGGCCATCAGTGCCATGGTGGAGAGCTTAGGTGACCAGTACAGCAGCTACTTAAATGCCGAAGATTTGGTTTCTTATCAGGAAGACAAGAAGGAAAGCTATAAAGGTATTGGTGTCAGCGTGAATTTTGACAGCAAGACCAATGAAATGACGGTTGTTTCGCCCTATGATGGGTCACCGGCTCAAAAGGCCGGCATTCTACCCGGTGATATTATTAAAAAGGTGGGAGAAATTACTGTCAAGGCAGACACATATAATTCCGTACTGGAGTATATTAAAACCGGCAAGGATGATGAATTTGAGTTGGTGATTCTGCGTGGCGAGGAAACCTTAACAATCCCTATCCGCCGTGAAGAGGTGAAGCGTCAATCAGTTACCTATAAAATGTTTGCCGGACGCATTGGCTATGTGCGTGTATCTGAGTTTATTCACAACACAAAAGAGGACTTCAAAAATGCCATTGAAGAGTTAAAAGAGCGTGGTATGACAGGCCTTTTAATTGACCTGAGAAATAACCCCGGCGGCTATGCCGATACGGTTATTGATATGACAGATTCATTGCTTCCTGAAGGCGTGATTGCCTATTTGGAGGATAGCCATGGTGACCGTCAGTATTTCCATTCTGATGAAAACGCTTTGGGTCTTCCTATGGTTGTGCTGATTAATCAGGGAACTGCCAGCGCCTCGGAACTTTTAGCAGGCAGCTTAAAGGCACATGGACTGGCAACCATTGTCGGGGAAAAAAGTTATGGCAAGGCAGTTGGCCAATCGGTGCATCCCTTATCTGTGAAAACGGCAATTTATTTAACAAATGCTCGTTATTTTACGCCTAACGGAGAGTGTATTGACGGTGTTGGTATAGAGCCGGATGTTCAGGTGGGTCTTGCAACCGAATTGATGGGTAAAATTTCATTATTAGAGCCAAAAGATGACCCGCAGCTTGCTAAAGCACTTGAGATTATTAATCAGAAAGTGAGTCAATAATTTATAAATGATATCTTGTGGTGGATTCTGTTAATGAAACGCCACAACCAACAATTTGATAGTATGCAGACTCAAGCTCTTGGGTCTGCTTCTTTTACAATTTATCCTTTCGGGGTTGCTTCGTTTGCTTATGGGGCAGTATAAAAGGAGTGTTTGAGATGCAAAAGAATAAGGACTATGAAAAGGACAATGGGCCCGGTAAAATGATGATAGAGGGCAGAAATTCTGTATTTGAAGCTCTGTCTTCTGGCAGACCCATTGATAAAATATGGATCAGTGAAACTGTGCGCCCCGGTGGCGTGAAAAAACTGGTTGACCTTGCCCGGGAAAAGCAGGTGCCGGTGCAGTTTGTGAAGCCTCAAAAAATTAACAGCGTCAGCCAAACAGAGGCAAGCCAGGGTGTTGTAGCGGTTTGCGGTGCAGTTTCTTATGCGTCGCTTGAGGATTTGTTTGTAAAAGCCGAAAAGAAAAACACACCTCCGTTCTTTGTGATTTGTGACGAAATCACAGACCCGCATAATCTAGGGGCAATTATCAGAAGCGCCAATGCTGCCGGAGCTGATGGGGTTATTATTCCAAAAAACCGTTCAGCAGGGCTTGATGCGGTAACGGCAAAAACCTCTGCCGGCGCAGTACATTACACACCAGTGGTGCGGGTGACAAACCTTTCCCAAACCATTGATGTATTAAAAGAACGAGGCTTGTGGCTTGCCGGAGCAGATATGTCCGGTGAATGCCTGTATGAAGCCAATATGACAGGTCCCATCGCATTGGTTGTTGGTTCAGAGGGCAAGGGTATTTCGCGGTTGATTCGTGAAAAATGTGACTTTATGGTGAAAATTCCGATGCTGGGTGAAACAGAATCCTTAAACGCTTCTGTTGCGGCGGCTGTTATGATGTATGAAATTGTCAGACAGCGGGAGTATGGTAGCGGCGTTAATAAAAAATAAAAAAATTTCTGTTTTCTCTTTATTTTTAAAAAAAACTATGTTATACTAGTGATAATATTATACATACAATGGGGTTTGTGAAAAAAAGTAATTTTATGCCCCGGGAGTGCGTATGCAAAAAAGAACAAAGCGTTTGATTATGGCGGTTAGCATAATCGTTGGGTTAATCATTATTTGTGTCGTTGGTTTTTTTTGCGTTAAAAATGCTTTCAGCCCGCCGGATTCCTTTTACGAATCTGATGTAACAACAGAGAATCACTCAGACAGTGCCGAAGAGGGGAATTCTGAGCAAGACCCTACCGGTGAGGAAATAGGCACATCTGGTGAGAATGCAGCGGATGACGAATCTGAAAAACGTCGGGAGTTGCCCCAGGAAGTATTAAAGCTCTCAATGGCTGAGATAAAAGCATTGCAAAAAAAAGTACCGCTAAAAGATAAACTGGCTGTGCTGAACATTTTAAGTACAAGCCTTTCTGCAAAAGAATATACTGGACTTTTTGGGATGCTTGGCGGTGGTATTACCCGGGAAGAAATGAAACAGGCATATGATGTTGTTAATCGTAAGTTATCTCCGGAAAACAGAGAAAAAATTTGGGGTTACTACGATAAATATAAGCATTTAATTCCATAATAAAAAAAGGAGTGTTACAATGAAAAAGTTAATTAGCATTTTCCTTGCCGTTGTTATGTTGACAATGTGCATGGGAATCAGTGGTTTTGCGGCAACTGATGTATCTTTCGGTGCATCCACTCTTGTGGATATGATTGACATTTTGGACCGCAATATGCCGGAAACGCAGTTCCGCCGTTCTCAGGTGTTTGGTGTTTTGGCAACGTATATGGAAAGCGACACCAGTTTAGATGCCTTGATTGACATGGTAGAAACTCTGACGGCGTCTGGCACTGATGAAGAAATCCTTGGACAGATTATTACCGCTTTAGGCACCGAATTGTCAGACAATAAGAACACCGTTCTGTTTGTTTTAGACCTTCTCCGTGCTCTGCCTTATGAGAAAAGAGCATATGCGATTGAGAAATTTAAAGAAGCACAGGCTACGATTGATGCACAGTCTGCAACTGATGGCTCCTGGTGGGCAACAGAAGAAGAGGCAGGCATTGTTTTGGAATCTGTTGATCAGGCAGCTTTGCAGGATATTTATGCTTACTTTGTTAATAATAATGGCGAGCCTGGCGATGCTCAGCTGGCAACTCATGGTATTGGCATCAACACCATTCTGCGCCTGTCTTTTGCTTTTCAGGATAGCCTGGTTTTAACAGATGCAGCTGTTGGTTCTGAAAATTTTGCAGTTAAAACTATCAGCGATGATTTTAAGAATGGTTTATATACTTATGTAACCGAACATTTTAACGCAATTAACGGTGTTGAAATTACCGATGGTGAGGACGTTATCAATGCACTGGTAGAAGCACTTAACGCATTTGATGCTTCTTTGAAAGCAGATATTAAAACCGTTTTAGGTGCATCTGAAATTGCTTTGTATGAAGCGTTAGCTGATGAAGAAGACGATGATGATGATTCAAACAGACCGGGTTCTAACCGTCCGAATGGGGGTTACCTGGGTGACTCTTCGGATGACGTGGATATGTCAAAAGAAGTTGGCAATATTACACCCAATATGTCTGAAA